>NZ_JBEPBI010000296.1:0-8514 GCF_040299045.1 Streptomyces sp. NPDC001027 | reverse complement strand
CCCGAGCGCCGCTCGCAACGCCTCGGCGGCCCCACGGGACACAGCCTGGACGGGGGCGCCGCCGCCGTCACCGGGCGGCCGGGCGGCGCCGTCCGCGTTCGTCACACGCTCCACCAACCGCGGGGGCACGAGCCGCCCGTCGTTCGCGACCGCTGCCGCGACCCGGGCCATCTGCAACACGGTCGCGCGCACGTCCCCGGCTCCGATCCCCGTCAGAGCCGCCGCCGGGGCCGACGTGCCGGCGCCGGGATAGCTGCTCTCGGCGACCCGTAGGGGCACATCGAGCGTGTCGCCGTCGAAGCCGAACTTCCGTGCCACGGAACGGAGTCGGTCCTGCCCGAGATCGGCGGCCAACTTGGTGAACACATTGGCGCAGGAGTGGCGCAACGCCACTCTGATCGAGGCGTTCAGGCACGCCGACGACCCGCCGGTCACCCGCGTCGTCGACAGGGGCAGGACGTAGCTGAGAGGGCTCGCGGTGGGGTCGTCCACCGTCGCGTAGAGCCCTTGGTCGAGGGCGGCGGCCGCGACGACGACGCTGAACGTCGCCCCCGGCGCGTCGGCCTGTCGCAGGGCACGGTTCAGCATCGGCGAACGGCTGTCGGCGTTGAGCGACTTCCACGCCTGCGCGTCCTTCGTCGACCGGCCGCTGAACGTCGCCGGGTCGTAGGACGGCGTGCTCACGACGGCGAGCAGCTTCCCGGACTGCGCGTCGAGCGCCACCGCGGCGCCCCGCCGTTCACCCAGCGCGGCGAACGCGGCTTTCTGGACGGCGGGTTCGATGGTCGTCGCGACGTCGCCCGGGCCGGCGCCGGACCCCGCGGCGCCGAGGACGTCCTCGTACACACGCTCCAGGCCGGACCCGCCGAACGCCATCGACCGAAAGCCCGTGACCGGAGCGTAGAGAGCGCCGTCGGTGTAGGTGCGCCGGTAGGGGACCTTGGCGAGGCCGGAGGGCTGTGAGCCGGTGACGGCCTTCCCGCCGACGAGGATGTCGCCCAGCCCCCGCTTCGAGGAGGCCGGAGAGGAAGCCTTCGCCGAGGAGGTGCCCGGGGCGCCGTCGGTGGGCGCGTCCCGGGTGCAGCCGCTCGTCACGGCGGTCAGAGCGACGAGGATCCCCGAGACGCGAAGCGCCCCTCCCATGATCGTGTGCATGGCCGCATCTTAGAGAACCAGCCCGAGGGGAGGCGCAGTTGTGCACAGCAGGTCCCTCCAGCCGCCGTCGTGTCACCATCTCCCCAGTGCGCCCCGTCCGATGGGGGCGGCGGCCGAGGAGCGGCGTTCGTGGACACGATCGTGCAGGGCATCCCACAGCCCGAGGACGTGTGGAGATCCGCCGTCAACGGCGTGTTCGGACCGGGCGTCGCCGTCACCGCCTCAGACGGTCTGTCCGGCATGGAGTGAGTTCAGCAGCGCGGCTCCGCGTTCGGCGTCGTCCACGCTCACGGCGAACTCACCGCCCTTCGACAGCTGTACGACCAGGCATGCTCCGCCGCGCACCAGCACGGTGGAGCCCGGCCCGCCGAGGCGGTAGCCCCAGCCGCCGACCTGTCCGGGTCTGCGGTGCTCGACGCGCGCCCACTCGACCTCGTCCACGGCCCAGTGCCGTGCCGGCCGGCCGAAGGGGCCGAAAGCGACGGTCAGACCGGATTCGTCGACCCGTGCCTCTACCGTCGCGCAGCCGAGGACCAGCACGCAGGCCAGGGCGAACGGAACTGCCGCCAGGAGGAACGGGACTTCCGTAAGGCCGGAGAGCACCGACGTCACGACGGCGATCCCGAGCATCCCGGTGAGGGCGGAAAGTGCATGCAGCCAGGCGTTCGAGGCGCGGCCGGACCACGAGCCCCGCTGTCCGGCGGGCATCCCCCGAGCCGAGCCGGCGGGCGCGGACCGGGACGCGGTCCGCGCCGGTCGCGCGGTCAGAAACGCGGCCGTTCCCACGGCGGTCGCCACGACGAGCGCGCCCACGACCCCCGTCGTCACCGATCCCGCCTCGTGCCAGTCCCCGTGGTCCAGATTCGCCCGGACGACCGACGCCTGCCCGCCCAGCAGCGTCACGCCGCCGAAGCCGAGACCCGCGCCCGTCCAGCCGGGCGGCCTGTCCCCGGACCCCGCCCGGCGCGAGCTCAACACGACGACCGATGCCGCAACACCCCAGATCAGCGCCGGGAACAGGGCCGCGGCCCACAGCGGCATGGAGCCGTCGGGCCGGCCTGAGCCCTGCCAGTGGGTCGCGATCCGGTCCGGAAGCCTGGTGCCGGCGGCCAAGGGCAACGCCACCAGCAGGATCAGGACCCCGATGCCCCAACAGGCCGTCCCCACCACCGCGCTGCTGCGCGTCCGTCCGCTCACCGATCCCCCCGATCATGTCCGGGGCGCGTGCGCCCCGTCTCCGTCGACGCCGTCGGCCTTCAGGGCCGATCGGACGCGGACGGGACGGGCGTCGCCTGGTGGAAGTACATGCGCCAGCCCGTGTCCGTCAGCCGCCACAAGGAGCTCCGCCAGGCCCGCCGCCCCTGGTCGTCACTGAAGTACGTCAGATGAACCACGCCGGGAGCAAGAACGACTCCGGCCATCTCGGCGACCTGCACCGGAGCCTCCGACGACACCGTCCCACCGCTGGTGACCGAGAGGATGGACCGCGCGTCCCACCGACGTCCCGAAGCACCGAACTCGGTGAACTCCGGATCCAGCAGATCCGACACGAGGGCCGGAGAGGCTCGCACCTCGGGATCGAGCAGCCGCAGTTCGGCGTCCACGGCGTCTCGTACGGCACGCGCGCTTTCGCTCTCGTCGATCATGACCGAATCCTACGCAAGGGCCGACTCGCCTCGCTTCGCGGCGCCGTCAGGCGGGCTGCCACAGCTCGATGCGGTTGCCCTCCGGATCGACCACCCAGCCGAACCGGCCTACCCCCTCCATCTCCTGTGTCTCCTCGGCCACGTCCGCGCCCCGCTCACGCAGTTGGGCGAGCATCGCGTCGAGGTCGCGGACACGGAAGTTGAGCATGGTCCGCTGGTCACGCGAGCCGAAGTAGTCGGTCCCGGACTCGAAGGTCGCGAACACCGTCGGGCCGCTCTCCTGACGCCACAGGCCGTGGCCGTCGGCGTCCAGACCGAGGCACTCGCGGTACCACGCCGTCAGGGCCGCAGGGTCGGCGGCCCGCAGGAAATATCCACCGATTCCAAGCACATGTTCCATGCCCGCCATCCTGCCAGGACAGGGGCGACGGGGGGCGTCGAGGCGGCCCGGCCCGCCGTCTCGGCCCGCCGGAAATGGGCGCATCAGGTGACGTCGCGGAGATCCGGGGAAGAAGATTCGGCAGCCGATGGGAGGTTGTCGTGAAGGGTGGAGATCTGGAACTGGGCGAGTTGCTGGCCGCTGCGGAGGCGGCGCCGCCCGGTGAGTCCGTCGACGTGGTGGCGCACGATCTGCAGAAGCGGTTCGGCGCCGAGCGCGTGTCCTTTCTGTTCGTCGACCTCGTCGGTCAGCGACTCGTGCGACTCGTCGCGGCCGGCAGTGACGTCGAGGACGAGGGCGAGCCGATGGATCTGGTGGGCAGCGTCTACGACGACGTCCTGCGGAGCCAACGCCAGCATGTGGAACCGGACGGGCAGGACGGGCAGCGAGTCATCACGCCGGTCACCAACCGCGGTGACTGCATCGGCGTCCTCGAGGTGACCCTGCAGTCGGTCGACGACACCGTGCTCCGGCAGGTGCGCGACGCGGCGCACGCGCTGGCCTACATCATCGTCACGGACCGCCGCTTCACCGATCTCTACCACCTGGGCCGTCGCACCACCGAGACGAGCCTGGCCGCGGAGATCCAGCACCAGCTGCTGCCCTCCGCCGCCTGCTGCGAGGCGGCCCAGTTCACCCTTGCCGCCGGGCTCGTCCCGGCGGACGACATCGGCGGCGACACCTACGACTACACCCTCGACCGTGACACCCTGCACCTGTCGATCACCGACGCCATGGGCCACGACACGAACTCGGCCCTGCTGGCCACCCTGCTGGTCGGCGCGCTGAGACGGGCGCGCCGCAGCGGCTGCGACGCGCTGAAGCAGGCCGACCACGCGCATCAGGCCCTGCTGAGCCACAGCCGCGGTCTGGCCACCGGCCAGCTGCTGTGCGTCGAACTCGACACCGGGGTGTGCGAGCTGGTCAACGCCGGCCACCCCCGGCCGCTGCGGCTTCGCGACGGCGTCGTCGAGGAACTGAAGCTCGCCGTCAACCTGCCCTTCGGAGTGGCGGCGCCCACGTCGTACCGCGTACAGGAACTGCATCTGCGTCCCGCGGACCGCTTGGTCCTGCTCACCGACGGCATGCAGGAGCGGGGCGCGGCCGCCGCCGATCTGGCGTCGATCGTCCACGAGACCCGCGACCTGCACCCGCGCGAGGCCGTCCGCAGCCTGACGGCCGCGGTCCTCGAGGCCTGCCGCGGAAATCTGAGGGACGACGCCACGGTGGTCGTACTGGACTGGCACGGCAGTCGGCGCGGACTCGCGGAGAAGAGACCCGGGCCGCGGTGACGCCCGCGGCGGGCCTCTCCTCGTGTGCAGCGGACCGGCGGCAGCGGCGGGCAGCGGCGCGAAGCCGCGAGTCCCCGTCCCCGGTCACCAATAGTGACGCCGTCCGGCGACGGCGTGTCCCATCGCGCCGAGAACCCACAGCACCGCGCCCACGGCCACCAGGATGACCCCGATGGTCCACAAGAAGGCGATGCCGGCGACGAGACCGATGATGAGCAGAATGACACCCAGGATGATCATGGCTTCCCCCTTGGGGAGCGGTTGGTGCCGACTCCGAGTACCCGCTTTCGCCAAGTCACGAACGGGACAGGCGCCGTCGAATCGGCGGGATGCCGGGATGCCGGGATGATCTGCCTGGTGCCCGGTCCGCACCCAAGGGGAGCCCGTCGTGTAGAACGGACAGGCCCGGGACAGCGCGGGCGCGTTCATCACGAGGGGGAGACACACATGACGGACCCGACCGAAGCGGCCTCCGCTTTCGCTGAGACACCGACCACGACGCTCGCGGACGTCCTCGGCCGCACGCAGGTCATGGGCATCGGCATCCGCCCGCTGTGGGCGCCCGTGCCCCGCGTCGCCGGGCCGGCGTTCACCGTGCGATGCCCGCCGGGCGACAACCTCATGCTCCACGCGGCCATCCACCGCGCCGAACCGGGCACCGTCATCGTCGTCGAGTCGGGCGACCTGGACTTCGCGCTGGCCGGCGGCAACGTGTGCGCCGTCGCGCAACGCCGGGGCGTCGCGGCCTTCGTCGCCGACGGGCTCATCCGGGATCTGGCCGAGGTCAGGGAGATGGGCTTCCCCGTGTTCGCCCGCGGGGTGATCCCCTTCCCCGGAAGCAAGAAGGCGGTCGAGCCGCTCAACGCCCCGGTGCGCTGCGGGGGAGTCGTGGTGCACCCCGGTGACATCGTCGTCGCCGACGAGGAAGGCGTCGTGATCGTCCCCTCCGCCGGTGCGCGGGAGACGCTGACCGCAGCCCGGGCCAAGCTCGCCAAGGAGGCCGGCGAGACCCTCGACATGTGGGAGAAGGCCCACCGCACGCGTATCGACGAGATCCTGCGCGCCCAGGGCTTCGAGGGCTGACGCCCTCCCCGCGCCCGCGCCGACCGGGCCGCCCGCGTTGAGTGGCGCCGGGCGCCCGTGCTCAGTCGAGACAGAACTCGTTGCCCTCGACGTCCAGCATGTGCAGGCACGACTCGTTGTGCTCGTCGGCGAGCAGGAGTCGTACCCGCACGCCGCCCAGCGCCACCAACCGCGCGCACTCGGCCTCGAGCCTGGCCACGCGCTCCTCACCCACGAGGCCGGTGCCCACGCGCACATCGAGATGCACCCGGTTCTTGACGACCTTGCCCTCGGGAACACGCTGGAAGTACAGCCGCGGGCCCACGCCTGCGGGGTCCTGGCACGCGGACCACGCACCCCGCTCCTCGGACGGCAGGGAGCGGTCGTAGTCGTCCCAACTGGCGAACCCGGACGGCGGCGTGGGCCGGACATACCCCAGTACCTCGCACCAGAAGCGGGCGACGCGCTCGGGATCCGCGCAGTCGAAGGTGACCTGGAACTCCTTGATCGATGCCATCGCGTCACCGTAGCAGGGGGCTCAACTGCCCTCGGACGAAAGGCGTCAGGCGATTCCCGGCGGGACGTCGACGCGGCGCACGCCGGGCTATGGTGCTCGCTGCGCCCAACGCAGGGGAGATCATGGAGTCCGCCCAGAAGTCACCGACGCCCGTCGGCACGCCGTGGGGGATCGCGCCGTTCCGGCGGTACCTTTCGGCCCATCTCATCTCGGTGACCGGCTCCGCGATGGCGCCCCTCGCCCTGGCCTACTCCGTCATCGAGCAGGGCGGGGGAGCGGGTTCCCTCGGCCTCGTGCTCGCCACGAACACCGTCCCCATGATCCTGTTCCTGTTGGCAGGCGGCGTCTTCGCGGACCGTCTGTCCCGGAGCCGACTGCTGTTCCTCGGCAATCTGCTGGCCGCGGCCGCCCAAGGGGTGCTGGCCGTCTCGGTGGCCACGGGACACGCGACGACGGCGTCGATCGCGGCGTGCGGCTTCGTGTCGGGCACGGCATCCTCGTTCATCGGGCCCGCCGCGCAGGGCGCCGTCGTGCAGATCGTTCCCGCCGAGCATCTGCAACAGGCCAACGCGTTGCTCAGACTGCCGTCCAACGCGGTCAAGGTACTGGCTCCGGTCGCCGGAGGGCTCGTCGTGGCCGCGAGCGGTGCGGCCTGGGCCCTGGCCGGGGACGCGTTCACGTTCGCCGCGGCGGCCGTCCTGCTGCTCGGTCTGCGGCTGGACGCACCGATCACCACGTCCACCAGCGCGCTGACGGATCTGCGGGCCGGCTGGGCGAGCTTCTGGTCGCGTACCTGGCTGTGGACCTACACGGCCGCCGGCGCCGTCCTCGTCGCCGCGTGGCTGGCGGGTTTCCAGCTTCTCGGCCCGCTCGTCGCCGCTTCGCAGTACGCGGGCGCGCGCGACTGGGGCCTGATCCAGGCGGCCTTCGCCTGCGGACTGCTCGCGGGCACCCTCGTGTGCCTGCGCTGGAAGCCGTACCGGCTGCTCGTGGTCGCGATCGCCGCGGGCGGTGCGCTCGTGCTTCCGCTGGCGGCCATGGCCCGGGGGCTGCCGCTGCTGCTCGTGCTGGTGGCCGCCCTGCTCGCCGGCGTCGGACTCGACGTCGCCGTCGTCGCCTGGACCACGGCGTTCTCCCAGCACGTGCCTCAGGATGAGCAGGGTCGGCTGATCGCGTTCAACGGGATCGGGGAGCGGCTGGCCATCCCCGCCGGATACGTCGTCACCGCGCTCGCGGCCCACGCCTGGGACGGTCGTACGGCGCTGCTGGCATGCGCCGCGATGATCGCCGCCGCGACTGTGCTCAACCTCTGTGTCCCTGCCGTTCACCGGGTCAACCGCCTGACTCCGGTCGACCGTCCGAGGCCGACGCACGACCGGCGCGAGGCGGAGCAGACGTAACGGCCCGGACGGCCCGTCAGTCCGGACAGCCCGGACAGCCCGTCGGCGGCGACCCTGCGCGGGTCCTACGATCCCGGGCCCGGGCCCGGCGCGCCGATCCGGGTCAGGGTCATGGGGTCGGGCCGCGTTCGTCGTCGAGGCGAACCGTCAGGTCGGGCCAGTGCGCGCACCACCGCGTCAGAGCGTCCGCGGCCGGCGGGCCCTGTGTGCGCAGCGAGTCGAGCGGCAGGAAGCGGACGAGCGTTCCGGTGGCGCCGTCGGCGTCGAGCGGGATCAGGTCGCTCACCGGGACACCGTGCTCATAGCGTTGGGTCCAGGCCCCGTCGTGACGGCGGTTGGTGTGGACCAGCCACTCGCTGAGCGCCGCCACGACGGACATTCCGCGCCGCGGATGCCCGTCCGGAAGGCGTTCCGCATCCGGGAAGTCGAAGAACCGCAGGTCCTTCGACGCCATCACCGGCTTCTTCACCGTCCGGCCGTGAGCGTCGACCCGGGTGTCGGTGCCTCGCCCGTCGTCCGCCACGGACACGGAGCCGTCGCGATGCAGGGTGACGAGGCACCGGCCGCCCCCTCGGTGGGACGCCTCGTCGGCGGCGTAGGCGACGACTTCGAGGACGAGGTGCGCCGGGCCGCCGGGAGCGAACGCATGCGGCTCCCGGCGAATCCGGGCGAGATGGTCCAGATCCACGTGACTGGCCCAGTCGTGGGTGGTGTTGGTCCAGGAGGAGGCCGCTGTTTCGTCCATCCGACAAGTATCGGACACCGCTGCGAAGGCCCTACCCCTGAGCCGGCGTCGCCGCCTTGAACGCATGCAGATGCGCGACGGCGAGGGTCTGCTCCGCGTCGTACGCCTCGAAGGCGCCCACGCGCTGGAAACCGAGGCGGGCGGCGAGCCGCAGGGAACGCTCGTTGGCGCTCTGCGTCACGATCAGGACCGGCTGGTCGGGCAGTTCGCCGGCCGCGGCCCGCAGCGCCGCCGTGGCGGCCTCGAGGGCCAGCCCCG
>NZ_JBEPBI010000295.1:0-8581 GCF_040299045.1 Streptomyces sp. NPDC001027 | reverse complement strand
CAGCGGTCGGGTGCGCCGGCGGGAGCCGCGGCGGGAGGAGGGCGTCCGCTCAGGGACGCCCGGCGATCTCGCCCGTCACGTCCACGGCGATCTCGATCGCCCGCGCGGCGAGGGGTGAGTGCGTGCGGCCGGCCTGCCACAGCAGGAAGATCTCGCGCGGCGGGAGCCCCGGCTCGAGCGCGTGGACGCACAGCGACGCGTCGGAGCCGAGGTCGGCGCCGCGGACGGCGAGCCGCGGCAGGACCGCCGAGCCCATGCCGGCGCGCACCATCGACAGCACGGTCTCGTTGCCCGCGGTACGGCACACGATCCGCGGCCGGACGCCACGGCGCGCCAGCGCCTGCTCCAGCCGGGCCTGGTCGCAGATCGGCGGATGCGCCACCATCGGTGCGCCGTCCAGTCGCGCCGGGCGCACCGGACCGTCGGGAAAGTCGCCGCGCCGGGCCACCAGCACATAGGGATCGTCGAGCAGTTTGCGGTGTTCGACGTCGCCGTCGACGCGGCCGTCGAAGAACATCAGGTCGAGCTCGTCGAGCCGAGGCCGGTCGGTCTCCTCCTCGAACAGCCGGATGTCGCAGCCGGGGTGCTCGTCCCGGAGCCTGCGCACGATCAGCGGCAGGATCACGTTCGACACGCTCTGGAAGGTGCCGATGTCGACCCGGCCGTCACCGGCCCTGAACCGGTCGACGGCGTCCGCCAGCGCACGGGATCCGGCCAGCAGTGCGCGCCCGTGGGCCAGGACCACCGCGCCCAGCGGAGTGATCCGCACCGGTTTCGGACCGCCGGGCCGGTCGAACACGGGGCCGCCGACGGCCTTCTCCAGCGCCGCGATCTGCTGGCTCACCGTCGACTGGGTGTACCCGAGCCGCGCCGCCGCCCGACCGAAGGAGCCCTCGTCGGCCACGGCGGCCATGGCGGCGAGGTGCCGCAGTTCGACATCGGACATGGGCTCGCCTTCCTCATCAGCGACGATCGGCTTCAACGATCGATTCGATCGGAAACTATCGCTTTTTCCGATGGAGCGTCAGGCCTAGCGTGACCTTCATGACCGATCACCTCTCCCCTCGCCCCTCCCACCGCCTCTCACACGGTGAGAAGCTCATCGAGGTCGACGACGTCGAGCTGTGCGTCGAGACCTTCGGGAACCCCGCCGACCCCGCGATCCTCCTCGTCGACGGCGCCGCCGCCTCGATGCTGTGGTGGGAGACCGGACTGTGCGCCCGTATCGCGCAGGGCGGCCGGTACGTGATCCGCTACGACAACCGGGACACCGGCAGATCCACCGGCTACCCGCCGGGACGGCCCGGCTACACGTACACCGACCTGGCCGGGGACGCCCTCGGCGTCCTGGACGCCCTGGACGTCGAGCGCGCCCACATCGTCTGCCGGTCCATGGCCGGCGGAATCGGCCTCATCGTCGGGGTGGACCACCCCGACCGGGTGGAGTCCCTGACGTTCGTCTCCACCTCCACCGGCGAGGACGGACTCCCGCCCTCCTCGGACGAGCTCGCCGCCGGCATCCCCGCCGACCCGGACCCCGCCGACCAGGACGCGGTGGTGGACTTCGTCGTCGCCTCGGCGCACGCCTGCTCGGGCGGCTCGCCCTATTTCGACGAGAGCGCGACGCGCACGCTCGTGGAGCAGGACGTGGCCCGCGCCCGCGACATCGCCTCCACCCTCGTCAACCACTACGCGATGTCCTTCGACGGGTCGTCCCGCGACTTCGCCGCCCTGCGGGCGCCGACCCTGGTGGTGCACGGCGACCACGACCCGGTGCTGCCGCTGCCCCACGGACAGGCCCTGTGCGCGGCGGTCCCCGGTGCGACCCTGCTGGTCCTCGAAGGCGCCGGACACGACCTGCCGAAGCCGCTGTGGGACGTGTTCGTCCCGGCTCTCCTCCGGCACACCGCAGGCGGCCGGACATGACCCCGTTGCGGTCGGCGCTGTGGCTGCCGATCTTCGAGGAGCTCGCCGACCCGGCGGCGGTCGCCCGGCTGGCCGCCGAGGCGGAGGAGGCCGGCTGGCACGGGGTGTTCGTCTGGGACCACCTGCGCTGGCGGGAGCCCGTCCGCCGGGTGGCCGACCCGTGGATCACGCTGGCCGCGATCGCCGCCGCCACCCGGCGCGTGCGGTTCGGCCCCATGGTCACCCCCCTCGCCCGCCGACGGCCGCCCAAGGTCGCCAGGGAGACCGCGACGCTGGACCGGCTCGGCGACGGCCGTCTCACCCTCGGCGTCGGTCTCGGCAGCGACCGCTTCGCGGGCGAGTGGAGCGCGACGGGCGAGGAACTCGACGACCGGCGGCGGGGCGGCATGCTCGACGAGTCGCTGGAGATCCTCACCGCAGCGTGGTCCGGCGGGCCGGTTCGCCACCACGGCCGGCACTACACCGTCGACGGCGTCTCCTTCCTGCCGCGTCCGGTGCAGCGCCCCGGCGTGCCCGTGTGGACCGCGGGCCTCCCCGGCAACGTCAGACCGCTGCGCCGCGCCGCCCGGCACGACGGCTTCTTCCCGGTGAACCTCGAACACCCCGACGAGCTCGCCGAGGCCGTCGCGACCCTCGCCGGCCTGCGCGAGGGGAGGACGAGCCCGTACGACATCGCCGTCGCCCTCCCGCCCGGCGCCGACCCGGGGCCCTACGCCGACGCGGGCGCCACCTGGTGGCTGGCGGAGTTCGCGCCGCACACCGTGTCGCTGGACCGGGTGCGCGGCGTGCTCCGCGACGGCCCGGCCGACTCCGGCAGACCCGGCACCGGGTGAGACCAGCGGGTTCTTCCTCCGCGCGGCACACGCCTTGCATGTGGCTGACCTGTGCAAATAGCCTCTGCTCAAGCCGGTGGGGGTTGCCGGCCCGGGATGTGGTCCACAACATCGAGGTCGCAGGCGCGAACCGGCTGTTGTCCGTGGCCTGCCCGGGCAGGAGGCCCGAGTCCGGGTCCTCCACCGATTCCGGAGCAGTTCAGTGCATGAAGTCGGCCTCCTGGCGCTGGCGCCGTCGGCGAGACGCGCGGTCCGCGCGGCGTGGTCCCACGCACCCGCCGCCGCAGCGGACGGGGGGCCCGCAGGCAGGGGCCTGCCGCGCCACGACCGCGGGCTGAGAAGCCGGCCGCCCGGTGAGGTCGGGTCGGCGCGGCTCCCGATGCCGGCGTGCCGCGCGAGCGGCACATGGGCGCGACGGACGGGAGAAGCCCGGCCGTGACGCGGGTACAGGTCCGTGAGTTCCAGGAGCCCTAGGGGCCGCGAACTCCTCGCCGGACCTCTACCGCGTCCGTTCCGCACCGGGAAAGCCACCATGCCCCCACAGACCTCCACCCTGTCGGTCCCCTCCTCCCGGCGGCCGTCGCTGTCGGCGCTGCGCAGGGACCGCCGCCCGTTCGGATCGGCGAGGTACCGCGTCCCGCTCCTCGCCATCGCCGCCTTCCTCCCCCTGTACTGGGGATGGGGCGCCGTTCTCGCGACGGACGACGGTGACCTCGCCGCGCAGTACGCATGGGCGGGGTTCGTCGGCAGACACCCGGCCACGCCGTACGGGCTCTTCTGGTTCGGCGGCGTCCACACCGTCAACTACAGCGTCATCTCACCGCACTTGATGGCCCTGTTCGGCGTCCGGGCCGTCTCCGTGCTGTCCGGCGTCAGCGCCACCTGGCTGCTCGCCACGCTCCTGGAGCGCGCCCTTCCGCGCGTGTCGATGTGGCCCGCGCTCGTCGGTGCGCTGGGCCTCTGGTACAACGTCGTGCTCGGCCGCACCACGTTCGCCCTCGGCCTGGCCTTCGCTCTCGCGGGCCTGCTCGCCGTCGCGGATCGCGCGCCCCGGCCCGCCAGGCTCGCCGCCGCCGCCCTCGGGGCGCTGTTCGCGACCATGGGCAGCCCGGTGGCCGGGCTCTTCCTGCTGGTGGCGGGAGCCGGCTACCTGGTCGACCGCCAGTACGGCAAGTGCCTCGCCCTCAGTCTCCCGCCCGTCGCCGTCGTCGGCGTGACCACCCTGCTGTTCCCCTTCCAGGGCGAACAGCCCATGGCCTGGGGCCGCATGATCCTGCCCGTGCTGCTGTCCGCGGCCGTGGTGTGGGCGGCCCCACGGGAGTGGCGGGTGGTGCGGGCGAGCAGCGCCGTGTACGCCGTCGGAGTCGTGCTGACCTGGGTGGTCCCCTCGCCGGTCGGCAACAACGTGGAGCGCCTCGCCCTGCTCTTCGCGCCCGCGGTGCTGCTCGCGGCCGCGCTGCACCGCCGCTCCGGAGCCTTCCGGCACGGCGGCCGGCGAACCCGTATGCGGGCGATGGCCCTGGTGACCGCTCTCTCCGTCTCCTACCTCTGTGCGACGTCGCTGACGCATCTGCGCCGCCCCGACCCCGTTCCGGGCTGGGTCACGCACACCGACGGCGTGATCGCCGCGCTCGACCGGCTGGGCGCGGACCGCGGGCGGGTCGAGCTGCCGACGGACGACGACCATCGCGGGGCCACCCTGCTCGGCCCGCACTTCGAGCTGATGCGGGGCTGGAACCAACAGTTGGACGTCGAACGGGGACGCCTGTTCTACGAGGGCCATCTGGACGGGCCGCGGTACTACGCCTGGCTGCGTCACTGGGCGGTGGGCTTCGTCGTCCTCCACGACGGCACGCCCGATCGGTCCGCTGAGCGCGAGACGGCTCTCATCAAGGAGGGCCAACGCTGGCTGGAGCCCGTCTGGCAGGACCGTTACTGGAAGATCTACCGTGTCCGCGACACTCTGCCGCTGGTCTCCGCCCCGGCCGAGCTGCTGCGCGCGGGCGAGGCGGATCTGACGCTGAGCATGCCCGGCGCCGGGTCGAGCATCGTGCGGATCGCGTATTCGCCGTGGCTGCGCGCCGAGGGAGCGTGCGTCACCGCCGACGGTCCGTGGACGCGGCTGACCGCGCCTCGGGCCGGCGTGTACCGGCTGACGTCGGACTACGCCGCGGAGTCCGTCGACGAGAGCGGCTGCCCGTCGGCCGGCTGAGGGGCCGACGTCTCCGCCGGGCCTGTTCGGCGGAGGCCGCCGTCGACTGCGTCCGCGGTGCGGACCGAGCCGGGCCCGCCGCGGGCGGCCCGGGCTCAGCCGTCCTCAGCCGTCCTCAGTCGTCGAGGGGCTCGTAGTCGAACCAGTCGAAGTGGACGACGCCGGTCGCCGCGTACACGCCGATGACGCGTCCGGTGAAGCCGCCGGCGACCTCGGTGGACAGGTAGCGCCCGTCCAGGCTCGCGAGTTCGACGACCGTGCCGTCGGGCTGCTCGACACCGAGGGAGACGAGGTCGGGACCTGTGCACGGCCCGTGCGGAGACGGCGATCGGGTGATCGTGACGGCGAGGACCACCGGCCCGGCCGGCACGGACTCCTCGGCCACGACCGTGCGCAGCGATCCGACGCGGGCGACCACCCGCACCCGCGTGCCGGACGCCTCGATCGCGTAGTGGTGCCGCTCGTCGAGCCGGACGGCGAGGCCACCGCTTCCCTCCCCGGCGTCGGCCAGCGTGCGCGCCCTGCAGGACGGATGCCGCTGGCGCCGGCCGGTGAACACCGCGTCGGGCTCGTCCAGGGAGCCGCCCCGCGCGCGGAGCGTCAGCCAGCCGGGGCGCTCCTTGACGGTGCAGTGCTCGGCGGGCCGGTCGCGCACGGAGATCCAGTACGGGCGCAGCTCGGCGAGGTCGAAGTCGTCTCGGTGCTCCTCGGCGGGGCCGGGGGAGAGCGGCCAGGGGAGTTCGGGGAGGTCCAGGGCGACCTCGCCGACGACCGGCCAGTCGTCCTCCCAGGTCACGGGGGCGAGGAAGGTCTCCCGGCCGAGCACGTGCCAGCCCGGCGTGCCGCCGCCCGGCCGGACGCCGAGCAGCACCATCCACCAGGATCCGTCGGGCCCCTGGACGAGGTCGGCGTGCCCGGTGTTCTGCACGGGACGGTCGGTGCCGCGGTGGGTGAGGATCGGGTTGGCCGGGCACGGCTCGAACGGGCCGGCGGGCGTACGGCCGCGGGCGATCGAGACGCCGTGGCAGCGTTCGGTGCCGCCCTCGGCGATGAGCAGGTACCAGTACTCGCCGATGCGGTACAGGTGCGGCGCCTCCGGGGCCTTGGCGCCGGGAGCGCCGGACCAGAGCCGGTGGGGCGTTCCGTACGTCTGCCCGGTCGACGGGTCGATGCGGACCTGCGAGACCCCGGCGACCGTGCACCAGCAGACGCCGTCCTCGTCCCAGGCCAGGTCGGGATCGATGCCGGGGACGCCCGGCGCCCGGACGGGATCCGACCACGGTCCGGCGGGGTCGGTGGCCGTGAAGATCAGGTTGCCGCCGCCCTCGCTGCAGTTGGTGACGATCAGCCAGAAGCGGCCGTCGTGGTGGCGCAGGGTGGGGGCGTAGATCCCGCCGGAGGACGGCATGGAGGCGGGCAGACGCAGTTGCTCCGGCCGGTCCAGCACATTGCCGATCTGGGTCCAGTGCACCAGGTCCCGGCTGTGGAAGAGGGGGACCCCCGGGAAGTACTCGAAGCTGGAACAGGCCAGGTAGTAGTCGTCGCCGACGCGGCAGACGCTGGGGTCGGGGTGGAACCCGGGGATCACGGGGTTGACGGGTCCGTCCGGCTGGCGCAGAGCGGGCACCTGAGAGGTCCTCTCGTCGGTAACTCGTCGGTAACTCGTCGTGTCTCGGCGGTACGTGACGCAGGCGTGGCGTCGGTCGGCAGGCGGCCGTCGACTGTCGAAGCGTTGCTGTCGAAGCGCTTCACACAATCCCGTAAGCTAACGGACCGGCACCGTGCACTCAAGGTGCCCTACGTGTCCGACACTCGCGATATCGCCTGCTGCACGGCCGATTCGGAAGAGCGTCGACAGAAGCCGGCTTGTCGAAGCGCTTCGATCGACAGGTCTTCGAGGTTGCGGCGGGGTCCCGATTCCCGGGCCGACATCCTCCGCGCACGTGACGAGGTCCCCGGGCGCGACGACGGGCGCGGCGCCGCGGCAGGTCACGGATGTCCCAACAACCCTGCGACAGCTTGTGGTTAAGGGCTTAATCACCCAGCGTACGCAGCGACGGCGGCGGGTCGCGGCAGGTGAGTCGGACCCGGCCTGTGGAGCATCGACCGTCGCGGTGCCGGGATCGGCACCCGTACGTCATATGAACAAGAGGGGAAGCGGTGGAGGCGACGATTTCTCGGGTGCGGCAGGGCGCCATACCTCCGGTCGTTGCGGCGCGGTGGGCGCTGTGGACGTTTGTCATCATCAACGCGGTGATCGTGGAGGCCTTGTTCCTCACCTCCGGGACCGGCAAGAACGGGGTGCTCACCGTCGCCAAGTTCTTCGGCCTGCACGCCGCCGTGTTGATGCTCTTCCAGCTGCTGCTGGTGGCACGGCTGCCGTGGCTCGACCGCCGTATCGGCATGGACCGGCTGACGGTGTGGCACCGGTGGGTCGGCTTCACCCTGCTGTGGACCGTCCTCACCCACGCCGTGCTGGTGGTGCTGGGCTATGCCGAGCTCAGCGGCACGTCCATGACGAAGACGTTCTTCTCGCTGGCCGGAGTGCCGGCCTCGCTGCTCGGGATGATCGCCGCGGCGATCGTCGTCGTGGTCGCCGCGGTGTCCGCCCGGTACGTGAGGCAGCGGCTGCGGTACGAGACCTGGCACGGCCTGCATCTGCTGCTGTACGTGGCATTGGGGCTGGCCTTCGTCCACCAGTTGCAGGAGACGACCACCTTCAGCTCGTCCCCGGCCGCGAAGCTCTACTGGTGGGCCCTGTGGCTGTTCGCGTTCGGCGCCCTGGTCGTGGGCCGGATCGTGCTGCCCGTGTGGCGCAACTCCTACCACCGCTTCCGCGTCGCGGAGGTGGTGGTGGAGTCGGACGACGTGGTGTCGGTGCACGTCACCGGCCGGCACCTCGACAAGCTGCCTGCCCGGGCCGGGCAGTTCTGCATCTGGCGGTTCCCCGGACACCGCCACTGGTGGCTGGCGAACCCGTTCTCGCTGTCGGCGGCGCCCGACGGCCGTACGCTGCGGCTGACGGCCAAGGCGGCCGGCGCCGCCAGCGCCGGACTGCGGCATCTCCCGGTCGGCGCCCGCGCGTTCGTCGAAGGACCCTACGGCGCGTTCACCTCGCTGCACCGCGCACGCCCCGGCGCACTGCTGATCGCCGGAGGGGTGGGGATCACCCCGGTCCGGGCCCTGCTGGAGGAGGAGCAGTCGGGCGACGTCGTCGTGCTCTATCGGGTCCGCAGCGAGGAGGACGCCGTGCTCGTCGACGAGGTACGCGCCCTGGTCGCGGAACGCGGTGGGCAGCTGCACCTGCTCACCGGCCGAAGGGGAGAGGGCAGCACGCCCTTCGCTCCGGAGAGCCTGCGGGCCATGGTTCCCGACGTCGGCGAACGCGACGTGTACGTCTGCGGCCCGCCCGCGATGACCGCGGTCGTGCTCGGCGCGCTGCGCGACCTGCGGGTCCCCCGGCGGCAGGTGCACGCCGAGCGGTTCGGCCTGGCCTGAGCCCCACCCGGGGCGGCGCCTCGGCCCCCCGCGCCGTTCCGGTCGAGCGTCCGGACCGGCATCGCGGGCCTGCTGCGAGTGCGTGAGGCCCCGCCGCGGTGACGTCACGTCC
>NZ_JBEPBI010000294.1:0-8629 GCF_040299045.1 Streptomyces sp. NPDC001027 | reverse complement strand
CTCGGGGCCCGCGGGGCGCGGACGGGGACGCCGGACGGGCCGAGATGCCCGTCCGGCGTCCACGCACTGCTGTCAACCGGTCACAGGCCGCTGCGCTGCCCCGGAAGGCTCGCCCGTGCGGCGAGGTAGGCGTCGCGGGCGTGCTCGGACGGCAGCGACGCGGACGTGCCCACCGGTCCGGCCGTCGCGGCGGTGCGCCGGACCTGCGGCGGCACCGGTCCCGGAGTGTCCGGGTGCAGCGACGGCGCCGGTGGCGGAGGCGACGGCTCGCTGTCCGGCGGGCGTTCGCCCTGCGGCCTGCGCGCCCGGTACGCCGCCCGGTACGCCGCGGGCGACGAGCCGAGCTGGCGGCGGAAGTGCCCGCGCAGGGCCACCGGTGAGCGGAAGCCGCACCGGCCGGCGACCTCGTCCACGGAGTAGTCCGAGGTCTCCAGCAGCCGCTGCGCCTGCAGCACCCGCTGGGTGATCAGCCACTGCAGCGGAGCGCTGCCGGTCAGCGACCGGAAACGGCGGTCGAAGGTGCGGCGGCTCATGTAGGCGCGCGCCGCCAGCGTCTCCACGTCGAACTGCTCGTGGAGGTGCTCCAGCGCCCAGGCGACGACCTCGGCGAGCGGGTCGGCGCCGATCTCCTCGGGTAAAGACCGGTCGAGATAGCGCTCCTGGCCGCCCGAGCGGCGCGGCGGGACGACCAGGCGACGGGCCAGCGCGCCGGCCGCCTCGTTGCCGTGATCCGTCCGCACGATGTGCAGACAGAGGTCGATTCCGGCCGCGGTGCCGGCGCTCGTCAGCACGTCGCCGTCGTCCACGAAGAGCTCTCGTGGATCGACGTGCACCGACGGATAGCGCTTGGCCAGCGTCGGCGCGTACATCCAGTGGGTGGTCGCCGGACGGCCGTCCAGCAGGCCGGCGGCCGCCAGGACGAACGCGCCGGTGCACAGGCCCACGATGCGTGCGCCTTCTTCGTGCGCCCGGCGCAGTGCGTCGAGCGCGTCCTCCGGTGGCGGCGAGGTGATCGAACGCCAGGCCGGCACGACGACCGTGCCCGCCCGTGCGATCGCCTCGAGGCCGTGTGGCGCGGTGAGTTCGAGGCCCCCTGTGGTCCGCAGTGGGCCTTCTTCACCGCCGCACACCAGCAAGCGGTAGCGCGGTACGCCGGCGTCCTGGCGGTCAATCCCGAACACCGACAACGGAATGGAACTCTCGAAGATGGGGCCGCCGCTGAACAGCAGCACGGCGACGATCTCCTTGCGGCGTCGCCCGGAGAGCTTCCGGGCCGCGGCTTCCGGCGCGGCAGTGGAGTCGTGGCTCATCCTGCTAAGCCCCCCTCGGTGGTCGCGGCGCCCCTAACTTGTCGGGCATGTCGCTCCAGCACGTTTCCCCTCGGTCCTGCACGAGTCCCCCGCCGTAGACAGTCAAGATCGAATCTAACGTGTCGCACAATGCCGGCGTGGCCAGTTCACCACCCGGCCGATTGTCGACATGGCAACTTGGCGTGAAGCATTCGATCACGAAGCGTTGCACTCGTGGGCCGTGCAGGGAAGTGCGCCTCGGTGTGGTGGCCAATCCCCATAGGGTGCGCAGGGTCCCGAAGACCCTTTCCGTGCAGGTGGAACGGGGGGTGGGGGGTGGTTACGGCAAGAGATGCACAGGGACCGGAAGTTGGCTGAAAAGAAGCGGTTCCATGTGTGAAAACCGGTCAACCGACCGGTGAGTTTCCCCCGGAGTGACGACCGCCACGGTGCGACCCCGTTCCGGTCCGCTGGCGACGCCCGCGATGGTGCGTCTGCGAGGGGTGCTCCCCGGTGAGCAGCCGGGCCGGATACCGCTCGGACCGGCGCAGCAGCAGCCGGCAGACGGCCGTGACGGCGGCGAGGCCGAGGGCGGCGCCGGCCGCGCCGGCCAGGGAGGTCCCGTACCAGAGCAGGACCGCCGGGACGAGCACGCAGGTGAAGGCCGCCCAGCGGATCAGGCCGGTGGCCCGGTCGTCGCCGGGGCGGTTCTCGGGGCGGAGGCGGGGCGAGGGCACGGGGCGGGCTCCTTTCCGGACTGCGGGGCGGACGGTCGGCGGCGGCGGGGCGGGGGGGCGACCGCGTCGACGGTCGGGCGGCGGGGGATCGGGCGGGTGATCGGCGGGCGGGCGGCGGTGCAAGTGGTTCAACGCCTGTTCGAGCGGTCGGTCACTGCCACGGCGCGGTTCCGTGTGAGCGAACCCTGTGCAAACCGCCTGTACGGGGCAGCAACCATTGCGTTACGGGCGTCCGCTCGTGCATGCTCCCTGGAACCCCCACCGAGGGTGTGCGGGATCTGGGCCCAGGAGGCGTGCCGCCGTACCCTTGGGGGTATGGGGTTGGGAAGACCATTCCCGGACAGCTCCGCCGCTCACTGTCGTCGCACCCGTATAAGGATCGATACGCCGAGACAGCCATGGCCGGTCACGAATTCTTCGAACCCGCGGACCGCAAGCGGCCCGTCGCCGATCCCACGGCGGCCGAGCCCCTGGCGGCCGAAGAAGCACGTCATTCCTGCGATCCCGCCTTCAAGCACGGCGTGGTCGTGGGCTTCGACGGCTCCACGTCCAGCGAGCGCGCTCTCGCCTACGCCGTCGGCATGGCGCATCGCTCCGGCTCGGGGCTGATCATCGTCCATGTCGCCAACCGGCTGCCCACCACGGTGTGGGCCGGCTGCGAGCCGCCGGTCTTCGTCGACGTGCCGGACCACCGCACCGAGGTGCTCGGTCTGGAGCTGGCGTGTGCGGACCACCTCGCCGAGGTGCCCTGGATCCTGGTCGAGCGGGGCGGCGACATCTGCCACGAACTCGAAGAGGTGGGGCGGGAGTACGAGGCGGACGCGATCGTCGTCGGCTCGACGCACGGCCTCGTCGGCCGGCTCTTCGGCTCCGTCGCCGGGCGGCTCGCCAAGCGGGCGAAGCGGCCCGTCATCGTCATTCCCTGACCCGTCGTCCTCCCAGGTGGGATGCGATCCGGAGGGCATGCGGCCCCCTGTGCGCGCAGCGTAAAACTACTGACGCGTAGAGGTGTTTGTGCCTTTGTGAAGGGCATATATCGCTCACACAACTGCACATGCCTGAAGGGAGCTTCACCGTGGACAACGACGTCTCTGCGGGAAGCAGCACCACCACGATCGCCGGCCGACTCGCCCTCGGCGTCACCCTGCTGGCCTTCGGTCTCGGGTACACCGACCTCATCGACGGTGTGACGGCTGCGGACGCCGTATCCATCGCCCACTACATCGGCGGCGTCGCCCTGTTCGTCGCCGGCCTGTTCGCCCTCCGGGACCGTGACACGGCCACCGGCACCGCCTACACCGTCCTCGGCGCCTTCTGGTTCACCTGGGCCGTCTCCGCCGGCGCCCAGGCCTCCGACAACGCGGCGGGGCTCTTCCTGCTTCTGTTCGCCCTCGTGGCGCTCTCCCTGACCCTCGCCGGCGGCGACCAACTCGGCCAGGGCGCGTACGGGTTGTTCTGCGCCGGGCTCGTGCTGATGGCCGTCGCCCGGTTCGCCGACAGCGACGGCCTCGCCAAGGCGGGCGGCTGGTTCGCCGTCGCGGCGGGCGCGGTCGCCTGGTACGCGGCGACGGCCGCGCTGGCGCACTGGCCCACCGCGTTCTCCCGACGCGCTGCCCGCCCCGGAGTGACGGCCGCGGGCTGAACGGCAGCCGGCGCCGGGGGGCGGGCGTCCCCGGCGCGAGAAAGGCCCCCCGCGTGCAGGTGGCGCACGCGGGGGGCCGCTCCGTGTCCGGCTCGGCTACTCGACCGTCACCGACTTCGCGAGGTTGCGCGGCTTGTCGATGTCCCGGCCGAGCGCCTTCGCCGTGTAGTAGGCGAGGAGCTGGAGCGGGATGCCCATGAGGATCGGGTCGAGCTCGTCCTCGTTCTTCGGGACGACGATCGTCTGGTCGGCCTTCTCCTGGCACTCGTGGGCCACCGCGAGGATCCGGCCGCTGCGGGCCTTGATCTCCTCGAGGGCCGCGCGGTTCTTCTCCAGCAGGTCGTCGTTCGGGACGATCGCGACCGTCGGCAGGGCGGGCTCGATGAGCGCCAGCGGGCCGTGCTTGAGCTCGGAGGCCGGGTAGGCCTCGGCGTGGATGTACGAGACCTCCTTGAGCTTCAGGGAGGCCTCGCGGGCCACCGGGTAGCCCCGGACGCGGCCGATGAAGAGCATCGAACGGGCCTCGGCGAACTCCTCGGCCAGCTTCTTGATCTCCTCCTCCTGGGCGAGGATCTCCGCGATCTGGCCGGGCAGCTTGCGCAGCCCCTCGATGATCCGCTTGCCGTCGCGCACCGACAGGTCGCGGGTGCGGCCCAGGTGCAGGGCGAGCAGCGCGAAGGCGACGGTGGTGTTGGTGAAGCACTTCGTCGAGACGACGCAGACCTCGGGGCCGGCGTGCACGTACACGCCGCCGTCCGCCTCGCGGGCGATCGCCGAGCCGACCACGTTGACCACGCCCAGCACCCGGGCGCCCTTGCGCTTCAGCTCCTGCACGGCCGCCAGCACGTCGTAGGTCTCACCGGACTGCGAGACGGCGATGTACAGGGTGTCGGGGTCCACGACCGCGTTGCGGTAGCGGAACTCGGAGGCCGGCTCGGCGTCGGCGGGGATGCGGGCGAGCTCCTCGATCATCTGGGCGCCGATCATGCCCGCGTGGTACGAGGTGCCGCAGCCGAGGATCTTCACCCGGCGGATCTGGCGCGCCTCGCGGGCGTCCAGGTTGAGGCCGCCGAGGTGCACGGTGGAGAAGCGGTCGTCGATGCGGCCGCGCAGCACGCGGTCCACGGCGTCGGCCTGCTCGTGGATCTCCTTGTGCATGTAGGTGTCGTGGCCGCCCATGTCGTAGGAGGCGGCCTCCCACTCGACGGTGGTGGGCTCGGCGGTGGTGCGGGTGCCCTCGGTGGTGTACGTGCGGAAGTCGTCGGCCTTGAGGGTGGCCATCTCGCCGTCGTCGAGGGTGACTATCTGGCGGGTGTGGGCGACCAGCGCGGCGATGTCCGAGGCGACGAACATCTCCTTCTCGCCGATGCCGAGGACGACCGGCGAGCCGTTGCGGGCCACGACGATGCGGTCGTTGAAGTCGGCGTGCATGACGGCGATGCCGTAGGTGCCCTCGACCACGCGCAGCGCCTCGCGGACCTTGTCCTCGAGCTTGTCGGCCTGGGAGCGGGCGATGAGGTGGACGAGCACCTCGGTGTCCGTCTCGGAGAGGAACTCGACGCCGTCGGCCTCGAGCTTCCTGCGCAGGTCGGAGGCGTTGTCGACGATGCCGTTGTGGACGACGGCGACCTTGAGGTCGGCCGACATGTGCGGGTGGGCGTTCACGTCGGAAGGGGCGCCGTGGGTGGCCCAGCGGGTGTGCGCGATGCCGGTCGTGCCCTTGAAGCGCGCGGGGACCTTGGCTTCCAGGTCACGGACCCGGCCCTTGGCCTTGACCATCTTCAGGCCGGCCGTCTTCGGGGAGGTGACGACGATGCCCGCGGAGTCGTACCCGCGGTACTCCAGGCGCTGCAGTCCCTCCAGCAGCAGGGGCGCGACGTCCCGCTTGCCGATGTATCCGACGATTCCGCACATATGAAGGTATCCCCAAGCTTTCGATCAGCCGTAGACGATGCGCCGCAGCTGCCGGAGCGAGAGCTCCGGCGGTGCGACCGCCCGGTATTTCAGGTCCGCCTCGATCTGTCCGAAGATCTCCGCGTTCACCAGGCCCTGGGCCTGGAGCTCGCGATGGCGGCGACGGACGTAGTTCTCGGTCGTCTCGTCGAAGTAGGCGAGCACATCCTGGATCACCCGCAGCGCCTCGCCCCGCTGGAGAGGCGTGGAACGCGTCAGGTGATCAACAAGTTCGTCGTGCACCCGGTAGATCCTGGGGTACGAGAGCCGGTTTCGCAAGAAACCTGCCCGATTTCGGGCAGGCCCTCGTTAAGGGGCCTTGGTCGAACGTTGAATGTGTTATGAGCGCCTGTTCGTGCGCCGTCCATGTGGCGTCCGGCGGCCCGTCGTCCGCGACGACGACTTTCAGACGTCATGGACACTCCTCGCATGGGCGTACCCGACCTGCTCGCCGACCGTATGAGCATGGCCGAGCAGCACGAGTACCTGCGCGCCAGGTTCTCCCGGCGCACGATGATCAGAGGCGGCGCGGTCACGCTGGGCGCCGTCACCGGTGGCGCGTTCGTGACGGGCGCCACCGCCCAGGCCGCCGTTCCCACCCAGCCGCTCTCGCACGTCGAGGCCGTCGACGGCGCTCTCGTCGCCCCCTTCGGCCGTCACCTGGCCTACGGCAACGACCCGCGCACCGAGATGACCGTCTCCTGGCAGGTGCCGGTCGCGGTGCGCAAGCCGTTCATCCGCATCGGGGCCCACCCCTGGGACCTCTCCCGCAAGATCGAGGCCGAGGTGCGCACCCTGTACACCCCGGCCGGCGTCGGCGCCAGCGGCGACCACACCCAGTACTACGTGCACGCCGAGCTCACCTGCCTCAAGCCGGGCAGGACCTACTACTACGGCGTCGGCCACGCGGGCTTCGACCCGGCCGCGCCGCACCTGCTGGGCACCCTGGGCACCTTCACCACCGCCCCCGCCCACAAGGCGCCCTTCACCTTCACGGCCTTCGGCGACCAGGGCGTCAGCTACCACGCGCTGGCCAACGACAGCCTGATCCTCGGCCAGAACCCGGCCTTCCACCTGCACGCCGGCGACATCGCCTACGGCGACCCCGCCGGGCAGGGCAAGACCTCGGACACCGTCTTCGACTCGCGTACCTGGGACCAGTTCCTCGCCCAGACCGAGTCCGTCTCCAAGTCGGTGCCGTGGATGGTGTCGTACGGAAACCACGACATGGAGGCCTGGTACTCGCCCAACGGCTACGGCGGCGAGGAGGCCCGCTGGAACCTCCCGGGCAACGGCCCCGACAAGAAGAACCTCCCGGGCGTCTACTCCTTCGTCTACGGCAACACGGCGGTCATCTCGCTGGACCCCAACGACGTCTCCTTCGAGATCCCGGCCAACCTCGGCATCTCCGGCGGCACCCAGACCAAGTGGTTCGAGGCGCAGCTGAAGAAGTTCCGCGCCGCGAAGGACGTCGACTTCGTCGTGGTGTTCTTCCACCACTGCGCGTACTGCACCTCCACCGCGCACGCCTCGGAGGGGGGCGTGCGCCAGGAGTGGGTGCCGCTGTTCGACAAGTACCAGGTGGACCTCGTCATCAACGGGCACAACCACCAGTACGAGCGCACCGACGTGATCAAGGGCGACAAGGTCGTCAAGAAGCTCCCCATCGGGGGCACGGCCTACTCCGAGACCGAGGGCGTCGTCTACGTGACGGCGGGCGCGGCCGGCCGCAGCCTGTACTCCTTCACCGCGCCGGACTCGTACGAGGGCCACGAGAACGAGGTCGACTCGGTGGCCTCGTTCGTCAACCTCAAGGGCGGCAAGCAGAACGAGACCGTCACCTGGTCGCGTGTGCGCTACCTCAACTACTCGTTCCTGCGCGTGGACGTCACCCCCGCGCCCAAGGGCCGCTACACGACCCTGACGGTCCAGGGCATCGCGGAGACCGGCGACCGCATCGACCACTTCACGGTGGCTCGCAGGGCGAAGTAGCGGCGCCGGTGCGCCCGGAAGGCGGGGCGCACCGGTCCACGCCGGCAGGCGGTCCTCGTCCGCGTCACATGCGGTGCAGGACCGCCTGCTTGGCGAGGGCGAACTCGTCGTCCGTCAGGACGCCGTCGCGGTGCAGTTCGCCGAGCTCGCGCAACCGGCGCAGCAGGGCGTCGTGGTCGGGGCCGGACGCGGGGGCGGGCACGGCCCCCGGCGGCAGGCCCGGCGCGGCGGACGCCGACGGCGGGAGCGCGTCCTCGGGGGCCGCCGGGTGGGGCAGCCGGGCCTGCACGGCCGCGGCGACCAGCGCCATCAAAGGGTCCTTCTTGAACCCCCACAGCTCGACGGCGTTGGGGTCGTACTTGGCCGGCGTCTTCGTCGGCGCGTGCCGCAGCCGGAAACGCAGGCAACCGTTCTCGAGACCGACCGCGGGCTGCCACTCCACGCCCTCGATCTCGGCGACGCCGATGCTGCGGGCGCCGGCCGAGGCCTTGGCCTCCTCCGTCTTCCAGTTCCACTCCAGGCGCACCCGTTCGCCGTCGAAGCTCGCGGCGCCGTCCCCGGCGGAGACCGACAGGGGCACGGCCGGGCCGGGCAGCAGAAAGGCGTCCACCGGGCCGGACGGGACCCCGTCGAGCAGCAGCGCCCGGCGCACCTCGTCCACGAGGTACTCGGCGACGCCGTACCGGTCGGACTCGACGGTCAGCTGGTAGGGGTCGTGCGGTTCGCTCAGCCGGCCGCCGGTCGCGTGCAGCAGGGGGTCCGCGCCGTCGCGCAGCCGCAGTCTGAGCCGTCCTGTCTTCTTGCCCTGCTCGAACGAGACGCCGGCCAACGCGTCCAGGGGGACGGTCAGTTCGCCCAGCGTGCGGCGGAGCAGACTGACGTTCCTGTCCCGGCCCGGGGTCAGCCGCAGGGCGTCGCCGTCGAAGACCCATGTTCCGTCGCGCTGGATGATTTCCGCCATGGGGCGATTCTTCCAAACACGGCGTCGGGCGCCCCCGGGGACCGTGCCCGGGGGC
>NZ_JBEPBI010000293.1:0-8678 GCF_040299045.1 Streptomyces sp. NPDC001027 | reverse complement strand
TTCAAGAAGGCGGTCGTCGGCGGCCGGGCGCCCTGCCTCGAGGGCCAGGCGAACCTGCTGAAGGCCGCCAAGGGCTACGGCTGGCGCTACGACGCGTCCTCCGCCGGCGACTTCCAGATCTGGCCGACGAAGAAGAACGGCATCTGGGACTTCCCGCTGCAGATGCTCCCGTACGAGGGCGGCAAGTACCAGGGCCTGTCCATGGACTTCAACTTCCTGTACAACCAGTCCAAGGGGGAGGTCCACGGCAACCCGGCCGAGTATCCGCAGTGGGAACAGGAGACCGCCGACGCCTACATGGCGGGCTTCAACCGCGTGTACTACGGCAGCAGGGCGCCGCTCTTCATCGGCAACCACTTCGAGGATTGGAACGGCGGCATCTACATGAAGGCCGTCGACCAGACCATCGAGAACGTGTGCACCAAGAAGGACGTCAAGTGCGTCTCCTTCAAGGAGCTCGCCGACTGGATGGACGTCCAGACACCCGCCACCCTGGAGCGGCTGCGCACGCTGGATCCCGCGCAGAGCCCGGACTGGTCCACGGTCGTCAAGTGACCCCCGGGGGACGGCGGGTGAAGTAACCAAACCTCAACCGCAACCCCCTTCACAACAGCCACACACCCCGTGCAAAGATGCCCTCCTCGGCATCCCATCGCCGGGGCAAGAGGGGAAACATCAGTGAAGTCAAGGAAATTGAAGGCGACACGCCGCCGCGTCGCGATACTCGGGGCCGCCGCCACCTCGGTCGTCGCCGGAGTGGCGCTGCTGCCCACCTGGTCCGCGGGCGCCGCGGTCGTCGACGACCCCACGGTCGACGCCAAGACGAAGGCCACCTTCCAGAAGCTGGCCGACGCGGTCTTCACCGACCGTACCGACGCGCTGGTCACCGGCGCGCAGGGCAACCGGGCGAAGCCGCTGACCGACGGTTTCTCGGGCGACGTCAAGCTGTCCTCCAGCACGGCCCGCACGGAGGACGCCGCGCTGTCCACGCTCGGCCAGCGCAAGGACAAGCTGGCCAAGGCCGGCGAGAAGTACAGCAAGGCCGCCACCACCGTCACCCTGAACGCCACGCGCGTGACGGGCCGCACGGCCAAGGCCGCGGTCACCGAGACCACGACCCTGACCTACGCCCAGACGCGCGGCAACGCCCCGAAGAGCACCGGGTTCCAGGCCAAGCACGAGCTGACGTTCAAGGCCGACCGGCAGGGCAACTGGCAGCTCACCGCCATCCGGGACACCGACCAGGGTGGCCTCGCGGTGAACACGCTCTCCAAGCCGACGCCGACGGTGAAGGTGACGACGGCGGACGACACCATGCCGAACGCCAAGCGTGCGGCGATCACGTCGAACCCGCCCGCCGTCCCGAAGACGGGCACCGCCTACGACTACAAGGCGATGGCGGCCTACGCCGAGAAGTACGTGTACACGTACAACAAGGACTACCCGGACTTCAACAACCACACCGCGGGCGGCGACTGCACCAACTTCGTCAGCCAGTCCCTCAAGGCCGGCGGCTGGAAGCACGTCCCGGGCTACGTGTACGACTACACCAAGTGGTTCGGCAACGCCGACATCCAGTCCGACTCGTTCGTCGGCGTCAACGAGTGGTCCTGGTTCGCCCAGAACTCCAAGCGCACCACCGCCCTCGCCAACGTCTACCAGCTCGAGGTCGGCGACGTCCTCCAGATGGACTTCGACCGCGACGGGTCCAAGGACCACACGATGATCGTCACGGCCAAGAGCAACGGCGTGCCGTACCTGACGTACCACTCGAACAACACGCTGCGTAAGTCGTTGTCGAGCCTCCTCGCGCAGAACCCCAACGCGTACTACTACGCCTACCGCACCTGATCGGGGCCCCTCGCCCCTGATTCGGCCGGCCCGTCGCCCTCGGGGTGACGGGCCCGCCAGTACGGGTTGTCGTGCGGCAGGGCGGACCCCACCCTGCCGTACATCCCGAACACCATCAGCAGGATGCCGATCACAAAGCTGAGCATGCAGTTCTGGATCTCGAAGGCCAGGAAGTTGTAGTCCGTCTCCAGCAGGGCCATGTTCAGGAACCCGCTGAGGATGAACAGCACGCCGAAGACCATGTTCAGCGTGGACGCGACGTTCCCGCCGATCACCATGCCGACGACGAGCAGCAGCCCGACCGCCACCGACAGCCAGCTCAGCGCGCCGTTGGTGTTGAGGCTCCACACCTCGTCCCCGCCGGTGTCGAAGAAGCCGATCCTGTCGATGATCCCGAAGACGCCGAAGACGATCAGACCCAGGCCCATCAGCCCGGCGCCGATCCGGTAGACCAGGTTCAGCCGGTGATCGACGGGCAGATGGTCGTCGATCCTGATCCGCCGTTTCGAGCCGGAACGCAGTGCGTGCGTCGCCATCTCCGCCTCCCGAGGTGAGACATGCCGACCGTGGGACGTCACGTGCCTGAAATGTCCGCACGTGTCCTCGTCATCCAATATCCGCCCGTCGGGCGGCGAGGGCAATGTCAGTGCCCGGTGCCGCGCTCCTCGCGGATCCGGGCCACCGTGCCGGCGACCGCCCGCCGGACCGCCTCGGTCTCCGTGAGGAAGTGCCAGTAGTCGGGGTGCCGGCCCTCCAGCGTGGCGATCGCCCGCTCCAGCCGGGCCACCGACTCGTCCAGCGGACGCGCGTGCCGGGGGTCGGGAGTGTTGCGCCCCGCCATGGCCAGCCGCTGGGCGTCCCGGATCGCGAACCGGGTCCGGTCGATCTCCGCCTGCGGATCCTTCTGCACCGCGTTCAGCCTGGTCAGCCGATCACCGGCGGCCGACACCGCCTCGTCCGTGGTGTTCAGCAGCGCCCGCACCGTGGACAGCAGCGCGGTGGCGTCCGGCCAGCGCTGCGCGTCCCGTGCGGCCTGCGCCTCGGTCAGCTTCGCCTCGGCCTGCCGGACGTTCTCCCCGGCCTGGCCGGGAACATGCTGAAGGTCCTGCCAGCAGGCCGCCGTGAACCGCCGGCGCAGCTCGCTGAGCACCGGATCCAGCTGTCCCGAGCGGGTCGTCAGCGCCTGCGCGCGAGTGCGCAGCGAGACCAGCCGGTGGTCGATCTCGGCGGCCCGCTCCGGCAGCCGGGCGGCCTCCGCGCGGACCGCCTCCGCCTCCCGCGCGACGCGTTCGGCGCGCTCCAGGGTCTGCGGCACGCCGTGGCGGCCCGCGCCCTGGTTCAGCATCGTCAGCTCCGGCGCGAGCGCCGCCAGCCGGGCCGCCAGATCGTCCGCCCGCAGGCCGCCCTCCCGGGCCGCGTCCAGTGCGCCGGAGGCGGCCAGCAGCCCCTGCCGGGCCCGCTCCACCGCCGGCGCGAGCCGGGCCAGCTGGGTCTCGGCCTTGCCGAGCAGCGGACCCAGCCCGGCGGCGAACCGGTCCAGCTCCTGCTTGACGCGGCCCAGTTCCTCCTTGGCGCGGGTCAGCTGCTCGCGCGCCCGGGCGGCCGCCGACGCCTCCAGGTCGTCCCGGTCGAGATCGTGGGCGTCCACCGCCTCGATGTACTGGTGACTGGCTTCGTCGATGCGCCTGCCGACGGCCTCGAAGTCCGCGACCGCCCGCCGGGCGGCCGGCGAGTCGTCCACCGCTTTGATGGTCTCGATCGAGATCCGCAGATCCCGCTGCGCGCTGTCCAGTTCGTAGAACGCGGCGGCCGCCGCGTCCTTCGCGGCCTGGGCCTCGGCGCGCTGCTCCTCCGAGCGCCCGCCGAACCAGCGCCGGGTGCCGCCGCCGGCGAACGCGGCGGGCAGCGCCAGCGCGGCTGCCAGCGGGAGGGCGACGAGGACCAGGGCGTCCTTGAGCGCGGTGAGCGCGGGTCGGTCCGCGCGCGGCGGCGACGGCGAGTACGGCCGTACTGGTGTCGCCGTCACATCCCTCTCCCGTGCTGTGTCCGTCCTGCCCCGTGTCATTCTCCCACCGGTTAAGGACGAACACACGGGCCGGTCAGTTCACCTTCCGGACCATGACTTCGTTCGCGCCCCGCAGGGGCGTCACGCGGGCGTTGCAGGGCCGGGGCTGGCGTGTCACCGTCCGTTCACCAGCGATACCCGGGAATGTGGGGTTCCGGGAGCAGGCTCCACGTGTGAGACGAATCATGGGAATCGTCCTCGCGGCACTGCTGATGGCGGGCGTGGTGGTCGCCGTCGTCGCGGGTCGCAGCGATGAGGACAAGGGCACGGCAACGAAGACCGTGCGGATGGTGATCGGGTCGGAGAAGGCGGAGTTCTTCGCGGACCCGGACGTGGTGAAGGCCCTCGCCGCCAAGGGCTACACCGTCAGGGCCGAGGCCTCCGGGTCCTGGGCCATGGAAGGGCTGGACCTCGAGGGTTACGACCTCGCGTTCCCCAGCAGCCAGGCGCCCGCCGTCGAGCTCGCGGCCAAGTACAAGGTGCAGGGGACCCTCCCCCGCCCCTTCTACTCGCCCCTCGTCGTCGTGGCGCACAAGAACGCCGCCGGGGTGCTCGCGGCGGGCGGCCTGGCCACCCTGGACGCCGCGCACCGCGGCACCCTGAAGATGGCCGCCTATCTGGACGCGGCCCGCGCCGACCGGACCTGGCAGCAGCTGAAGGGCGCCGAGAAGTACGGGGAGCTCACCGGCGCCCTCTACCTCTCCAGCACCGACCCGGAGACCTCCAGCTCCGGCGCGCTCTACCTCGCCGCCGCGTCCTACGTCGCAGGCGGGGGCAAGGTCGTCGCGAGCACCGCCGAGGTCGACAGGACCGCGCCGCTGCTGCACAAGCTGGTCAGCGTCCAGGGAGCCCAGCAGTCCAGCACGGACGCGGCCTTCCGGGACTTCGTCAGCGGCGCAGGCAACCCGCTCGTCCTGGTCTACGAGTCGCAGGTCGCCTCCCTCCTCGCGGACGGGCAGCAGCCCGACGACCTGGTGGTCCTCTACCCGGACACCACCGTCAACAGCGACCACACCGCCGTGCCGCTCACCGAGAACGGCTCCGCACTCGCCCGACTCCTCTCCAACGACCCGGAGTTGCGCAAGCTGGAGATCCGGCACGGGTTCCGCCCGCAGGGCGTCGCCGCCGAGTTCGCCTCGGCCGGCGCCTACCTCAAGCAGCAACTGACCGGCGTCCGCCAGGCGCCCGTGCCCACCTCCGCGGTGCTGCACGAGCTGGCGCGACGGGCGCGCGGATAAGGGGGACAGCAGCAGATGAGCAGCACCGACAACGACTTCGCCCTCACCCCGCCCGAGGCCGTCGCCGCCGTTCCGCGCGAGCGGGCAGGCGGACTCGTCCCCGTGGACGACGGCGTCCGCACCGCCATGGCGACCAAGGCAGCCGCCTACGTCGACGGACTCGCAGCCCTCGACGCCCGCTCGCCCGAGTTCGTGGGCAAGGTGGGCGAGATCACCGCGCTCGGCGCGGGCGAGATGCGCACGGCCGCCGCACAGTCCAACCGCATGCTGGAGCGGACCGTGCGCAGCCTGCCCGACAAGGGCGGCGACGCCCAGTCGAAGGTGGCCGGCTCGCTGGTCGAACTCCGGCGTGTCGTCGAGGACCTGGACCCGCGGGACCTGCCGGCGAGCAAGGGCCGCAAGTTCCTCTCCAAGCTCCCCGGCGGCAACAAGCTCCGCGACCACGTCGCCAAGTACGCCTCCGCACAGGGCACGTTGAACAAGATCGTGAGCTCGCTGCGCGGCGGCCAGGACGAACTGCGGCGCGACAACGCCGCGTTGCAGACCGAGCGGGTCCGGCTCTGGGAGACCATGGGCAAGCTCCAGGAGTACATCGTCCTGACCGACGCCCTGGACTTCGCCGTCGAGCAGCAGATCTCCGGCGCCGAGCTCACCGACCCCGAGCGGGCCGACAGCCTGCGCGCCGACGTCCTCTTCCCGGTCCGGCAGAAGCACCAGGACCTGCTCACCCAGCTCGCGGTGTGCGCACAGGGCTACCTCGCCATGGACGTCGTCCGCCGCAACAACGACGAGCTGATCAAGGGCGTCGACCGGGCCGCCACGACCACCGTCTCGGCGCTGCGCATCTCGGTCATGCTGGCCTCCGCGCTCGACACCCAGAAGAAGGTCGTCGAGCAGGTCAACGCCCTGCGCGGCACCACCGAGGACCTCATCCGGGGCAACGCGGAGATGCTCGCGACGCAGAGCGGGGAGATCCAGCGCATCGCCGCCGACCCGGCCGTCGGCGCCGAGACCCTGCGCTCCGCCTTCCAGCAGATCTACCGCACCCTCGACGCCATCGACGCCTACAAGGTGCAGGCGACCGAGGCCATGGCGGTGACCGTGGAGAACCTGACGGCCGAACTCCAGCAGGCCGGCGCCTACCTGGACCGCAGCCGCTCCCGCAGCGCGCTGGAAGGCGGCCTCTCATGAGACGGCCCCCCAGACCCCTTCGAACCCTTGGTCCTCTTCGAGCCTTTGGTTCCCTTCGGCCCCATGGCCCCCGTCGGCCCCTCCTCGCGCTGACCGCCCTCGCCCTCCTGCTCACCGCCTGCTCGGCGGCGGCCGACGGGGACGAGAAGGACCCGGGCGCGCCCCGGCCCGGCGTCCTCCGCGTCCTCGCCTCCAGCGAACTGAGCGACATGGCCCCCGTGCTGGAGCAGGTCCGCAAGGACACCGGCGTCACGATCCGGCCCACCTACATGGGCACGCTCGACGCCGTGAACCTGCTGGCGAAGCCCGCCGCGGACGGCAGGTACGACGCCGTGTGGCTGTCCTCCGGCGACTATCTGCGGCTGCGCCCCGACGCGGCGAAGAAGATCGTCTCGGAGGCGCCGATCATGTCCAGCCCGGTCGCCGTCGGCGTGCGGACGGCGACCGTCGCCTCCCTCGGCTGGAAGCCCCAGCACGTCACCTGGTCGCAGATCGAGCAGGCCGTTCAGGACGGCGAACTCACCTACGGCATGACCGACCCGGCCCGCTCCAACTCCGGTTTCTCCACACTCGTCTCGGTCGCCTCGGCGCTCTCCGGAGCCCAGTCCGCGCTCACCGAGGCGGACGTCGCGAAGGCGACCCCGAGGCTGAAGGAGTTCTTCAAGGGGCAGCAGCTGACCTCCGGTTCGTCCGGCTGGCTGGCGAGCGCGTACGCCCGGCGCGGCGACGTCGACGCGCTCCTCAACTACGAGTCCGTGCTCATGGGCATCCCCGGGCTGACCGTGATCCGCCCCACCGACGGCGTCGTCACCGCCGACTACCCGCTCTCCTCCCTCGCCGCGACCGACGCGACGGCCCGCGACGACGTCAAGCGGGTGACCGACGCGCTGCGCACGGAGGCCGTCCAGCGGCTGATCACCGCCAAGACGCACCGCCGCCCGGTCGTGGCCTCGGTGCCGCCCGCGGCCGGACTCGACACCGCCCGCCGGCGCGAACTGCCCTTCCCCGGCGCCCGGTCCGTCGCCGACGGTCTCCTCGACGCCTACGAGAACGACCTGCGCCGCCCCTCCCGGACGGTGTACGTCCTCGACACCTCCGGCTCGATGCAGGGCGACCGGCTGCGCCGACTCAAGACCGCCCTCACCGACCTGACCGGCGACTTCCGGGACCGCGAGGAGGTGACGCTGATGCCGTTCGGATCGGACGTGAAGAGCGTGCGGACGCATGTCGTCAGCCCCGCCGACCCCGACGCCGGGCTCGCCGCGATCCGCAAGGACACCGAGGAGCTGTCGGCCGACGGGGACACGGCCGTCTACACGTCGCTGGAGAAGGCGTACGACCACCTCGGCGCCGACCGGGACGCGTTCACGTCGATCGTGCTGATGACGGACGGCGAGAACACGGCGGGCGCGAAGGCCGGCGACTTCGACGGCTTCTACCAGGGCCTCAGCGCCGAACGGCAGGCCATCCCCGTCTTCCCCGTCCTCTTCGGCGACTCCGACCGGGGGGAGCTGGAGCACATCGCCGAACTGACCGGCGGCCGCCTCTTCGACGCCCAGAAGGGCTCGCTGGACGGCGCCTTCGAGGAGATCCGTGGCTACCAGTAGGTTCGCCGGATACCTGGAGTCGCGCAAGAACATCGCCGGCAGCGCGGCGGGACTGGTCGGCCTGGTCCTGACCTTCACGGGGGTCGCGGGCCCGTACTGGCCGATCGTGGTCGTCGGACTGTACGGCGCGGGCGCGCTGATCGCCCCGCCGGAGCGGCCCCCGCTGCCCGACTTCCCGGACCCGTCCGCCCAGCTCGACGAAGTGCGCGGCGACTTCGAGCGCCTCGGCGACTACCTCGCGGAGGTCGACCTGCCCCCGGCCGCCGCGGGCCGCCTCGCCGAGCTCACCGGCCTGCTGGCCGCCCTCCTCGAACCCGGCTGGGTCGCGGAGATCCTGGCCCAGGACCCGGAAGGCGTCCACATCCTGTCGAGGGCGGTGCGGCAGGACGTTCCCGAGGCGGTCGACACCTTCGTGCGCACGAGGTGGTGGACACGGCTGGCGCCGGGCCAGGATCCCCCGGAGCGCCATCTGGAACGCCAGTTGACCCTGCTCCAGGACGAGGCGGAGCACCTGGCGGGCGCGCTGCGGGAAACAGAGGCCAGACGTCAGGAATCCCACACGCGTTACCTGGAGGACCGCTCGCAGTAGCCCCCTGATATGGGTTTGCGGGGCACGGGCCGGGGCCATGTAGGCCCCCGCCTCCGCCTCCAGCACATGCCGGGCGCGCAGCCGAGGCAGGCCGAGGCGGCCGGGACGCATGGTGCGGACGGCCAGGACGGTGAAAT
>NZ_JBEPBI010000292.1:0-8842 GCF_040299045.1 Streptomyces sp. NPDC001027 | reverse complement strand
CAGGAGCAGACTGCCGACGCGCCGACCTCACCGCATCAAGAACTGAGCACGTTCATCCGTACGCGGCTGTGTACGTTCACGTGTACGCCGACACCCTACGTTGAGCAGTTGCGCTGGCGTGCCCAGCGCTGCTCGCAGCACGCGGCCAGTCCGACGGTCCCCGACCTGGCGGTGGCCGACTGGGAGCCCTTCGACCCTCTGATCCACCACGAGCACATCCATGCCCGCCTTCCCGCCATCGTCCGCCGGAGGCCGTCGGGCTGCGGACCGAAGGCGGTGCGGTGATGATGCGGCACCACGCCGTCGAGATCCTGCTGACCCGGCCCCTCTCCCCCGGCGAGCTCAAGCGCGCCGGCCGCAATGTGCCGCTGGCCGTGAACGCCGACCGCACCCGGCTGATGGCCCTGCAGCGGGCCCACGGCCCGGGGAACGCTCTGCACACGCTGCGGCGCCGCCTCGACTCCCGGCTGCCCGTCGACGTGCTGAGCACGCACTACGCGGACCGCGACGGCCAGGTACGGCTCAACCTCGCGTTCAGCCGGAGCGACATGGCGGCTATCCGCCGGGCGGCCACTGCCCGGGGCCAGCGGCCGGCAGAGTTCCTCAGCCAGCAGGTGACCGCGGCTGTGGCAGCGCGGGAGCGAGATCGCCTGCATACGCTGGAGAGGCGGCTCGAGGTCCTACTCGCCGACCACACGCTCGACGAAGTCCTGGTTTGCGCCAGCAGCGCCCTGACCCGGCACCGCCGAGCGCCCCGCTGACGCAGCGCCCCCTGCGTCATCCGCCGTCACAAGCCCCGGACATGCGTGCCGTCCTCTGTCCTTCGCGGAGCCCTTGTTGCCTACGCCCACCGACGAACAGGTCCACGCCGCCGACGCCTTCCGCGCCGGCCACCACCTCGCCCTGCAGGCCAGCGCCGGCACGGGCAAGACCACCACGCTCGCCCTGCTCGCCACCAGCACCCAGCGCCGCGGCCGCTACCTCGCCTTCAACAAGAGCATCGCCCAGGACGCCGCAGCCCGCTTCCCCCGCACCGTGCAGTGCAAGACCGCGCATGCCACCGTCTACGCGGCCCTCGGCCACCGCTACACCGGCCGCCTCAACAGTCCCCACCAGCCCGCCTGGCGGGGTGCGCAAGTCATACCTCGGCCTGTCGCTCTATACCAACGACCTTTACTTCAAGGGACGATGCGGGTGTCCTTCCGCTCCGAGGTGCGGACCCTCGCGAACGAGACCGAGACGCAGTGGAAGCAGGTGCAGGCCCTGGCCTCCCGCAACCAGGCGCTCGCGGTCTTCCAGGACCCCGACATCGGCCCTGTCATCGTCTTCCCCAAGGACTACCCCGGCGACAGCGGCGATCTGCAGAGGCCGACGGACTGGACCGACTCGTACGGGCAGACTCCTGCCTCCTGGCCCACCCCGACCACCGCGCAGAGTCCGCAGTTCACGGTCGGTGACATCGCCGCCAACGAGGAGGAGGCGGGTGTCTTCGGGCGGGTCGAGTTGCGCCGGATTGCGGTGGGCAATGCGAAAGCGCTGGTGGTGTCGGTCGAGCGAAAGAACGGGTGGGTGCGCCGCGAGGCGCCGTATGACCGAGTGGAGGCGCAAGACCGTTGCCGCCGGGCCGTCGTAGCGGCCGGGTAGAAGCTGAGGGCAGTCCGAGTCGGGAACGTCGGTGAGGACGGAAAGCAGCCCTGACAACGCCGGGACGGCGCGGTACTGCCAGTCGCGTCGGGTTCGGCAAGCAAGGCCAGAAGGCGTAGACGCTGTGCCGACAGGACACGAACCTGCCGCTGGCAGTCGTGCTGCACCATCTCCCGGTGCTGCGGGGCTGAACGGCGTACTTCCGGCACGGGGTGTCGGCCGCGACCTTCCAATACCTGTCGGCCTTCACCTGACGCCAGGTCTTCGGATGGCTGCGGCGCAAGCACCGCCGGTCCAGTTGGAAGAGTTTGCGCCGTCGCTAAAGCGCGGGTCGATGGTGACCCGCCGACGACGAGGTGACCTTGTTGTTCAAGTGCGCGAAGGTGCGGACCCACCGCTACCTCTACCTCGGCAACAAGATCCTTGCTTTGGCCCAATGGGACCACGATCGCAGCGGTCGCCTGAGTGAGCTTGTGGAGAGCCGGATGCCTGGAGATCGGGCACGTCCGGTTCGGGAGGCGGGGCCGGGGAAACCCACCGACGGCAACGTCGGCAGGGCGCCCCGGTCCGACCTCACCAGATCGCCGAGCACGTCGGGCATCCAAGTCCGAAGCGGGTCCAGTGGGTCTGGTCAGCCACACCACCGCCGCACGCTGGGCCAGCCTCTACCGACTGCACGGGGCAGTTGGCCTGCACGACCGCGCCAGCAGCCCGCATCACAGTCCTCTTCGGACGTCACCCGCTGTCGAACAGCACGTCGTGCGACTGCGGCGCGAGCATCGCATCGGCCCCCTCCGGCTGGCCGCCCGATGCGGCATCGCTGCCTCAACCGCCCACCGCATCCTCGTCCGGTATGGCCTGCCCACGCTCGCTGCCTGCGACCGGGACCACCGGCGAACCCGTCCGCCGCTTTGAGCGTACCCGGTCCGTCGAACTGATCCACCTGGACGTCAGAATGGTGAGAGCCCCCGTAGGTGACAGACCTGCTCACCGCTCAAGGTGGGGATGAGCTGCCGCACTTGCGACTGCAACTGTCGGCGGGATCATGCACGGGCCGCCACGGACCCGGCCGGACGCGTTCGAGACGCTTCACTACGGGTCCACGGCGGCTATCCGTGCTCCGCTCAGGCACAGTCCTCGTCAGTGACGGGACGGTCCTTCGCGCGGATGGCGCCGGCGGGAAACCCATTCTTGTCCAGAACGTCGGCCGTCGCGGACATGGTGAAGCCGGATGAGGTGATGCGGGCGCTGCCATTGCCCCTCCAACCGTTCTCGTCCTTCACCTCGTCGGGGGTGATGGTGGTGAAATTCTCCAGAACGGCGACCGGGGTGCTGGTGACGGTGCGCTTCTTCGGTACTCGTTCGAGGAATGCGGCGGTGCGCGGCGGCACGTCGATCTTGTCCAGTTTGCTCTTGCTCACCTCCTCGCCGAAGGACCATTCTGTGGTCACTTCAGCGCTGCCACCGACCCCGAAGACGTCCTTGATGATGTTGAAGTTGAAGTTGGCGCTGACAGAAACGCTGTGGGTGATACTGCTGCTGGTCGTCAGGGCGTGGGTAATCTCCTGACCGGCCTGGGCGGCGTTGCCGCAGTTGATGATCAGGTCGGAGGTGTCGGTGGGGGCGCCCGTCGAGTCCTTCACTTCGGTCGCCGGGTACTCGCAGTGCGCGGCGACACGGGCGATCGGCGGCGAGCCCGGAGGTGTCTTGCCCACATTGCCGACGCCGTTGGTCGTGTCCGGCGACACCTCGCCGGTGTCCAGGGCGATGAAGAAGAAACCCACGTCTTGGAATGGCTTGTCCGAGGTCGGGCCTGGGCAAATGGCTGCCATCATCTTGTCGGTGTCGAAGCTTTCGGCGCCCTTGAGCTGGAAGGGCGTGGAAGCCGGGGCAGGTACGAGGGCCGCCATCGCGGCTGGAACGGCTATCACGCCGCCCGCGACAGCGAGCACCGAGCCGAGGCCGATGGCGACGACCCTGGAACGCTTCTTTTTGCGGGCATGTCCTGTGTGCACGAGTTGACCTTCCATGAAAGCAGAGCGAGCTTCTTTCCCCTCATCTTCGCAGAGGATCAGGGCATGCCGACAGGGTCAAATATCCCTCTCACGATTTTTTTCCAGACGAGGCCGCCATGAACTGAGCGCACGAGCTCGGGCAAGCTGGATAAACTTGATTTCGACACCGAAAAGAACAAAAGCGACAGCTTCGGCGCTTCTTCACGGTCGGCTTCACCTGCAACGTCCGGGACTGCGGCACCGAGACCACCGAGAAGGGTTCATCATTCACCTTCAGCGGATCCGGAGTGATGAAGAAGCATCACATCACATTTTTCAAAATATGACGGACATCGATATCCCACTGCCAGAGATCGGCGAGGTAAGCGCGACAGACGACTCTGGGGAGACGCAAAGTAAGCCTCCACGAATTCACGCAGAGACCTTCATTCAGTGCAGGCTTTCGCTGGACGATTGTGCAGTGCTGTTCCGCAACACTGTTCTCAGAATCGGGCTCATGGGGTCGTTGAGGTTGTCACCCCCAGCCACCGCAGAACCGCTTCCGTGCTTCCCCGGGTGCCGAGCTTGGCGTAGATGTCGCTGAGGTCGTTGCGGACGGTCTTCTCATTGAGCCGCGGCCCGACCCCCTGGGCACCGAGGCCGGTGGAGAGCAACTCCACGATCCGGCAGGGAGCGCAGTCGCTCAGTCGCCTCTTCCTCCTCCCCTGGCTCCGTCTGACCGCGTCCCGGAGGGCGGCACAGGCAGCGGGCGAGAGATAGGTGTGGCCGATCGTGGCGGCGACGACCGCCGAGGAGAGCATGCAGGTGCAGTAGTCGCCCTCGACCAGACAGCCGACCCCGCCCTGGAACACCTCCACCACCGTCTCGGTATCCAGCCGCGGGCTGACGACAATCACCGGCACGCTCATGGAGCCCATCTCCCTTCAGCAGCGCCACGAACGACGCCGACGGTCCTCGCAGCACAGGACCACGACGTCCACCTCGGTCTCGGGAAGCGTGCGATACGGCGGCCGGACCCGCAGCACTCCGCCGACGTATCGGTCGTCTGGGGCCAGCCAGCGTCGGGCGGCCACTGCCCCTGGGCACAGGTGAGCGCGACGGACAGGCCGTGAACGGGGCCTCGACGGGACGACCTCGACACGCGGGACCGACGCGTGGAGCCTCGGGACGGACGTGCGGGACCAGCTGAACCGGTGATACCTGCGTGCAGAGACGTTCTCACGTGCCGGGTATCGCACCTCTCAGGTCCTTCCGCCGAAGCTATGACTTCCTTGCATACGTGAAACCAGCGCAGGCTGTTCAAAGTTTCAATAACGAAGAGAAGGGAAACGCTCAGCACACGGCCAAGCGCACCCGCTGCGCCGGACTCCTCGCGGCGGCCGAGGCGGCGGGCCCAGGCCCGCCAGTACTTCAGGCGGGCGATGCCCGTGCTCGACGCGGATGCGACGTGAGTAGTGCGCTTCGCGCTGGCGCTCGCAGGTTCTCCTCCTACCAGTCCGAGGCCAACTTGCGGTGCGGTGGTGTCACGCACGCGGCTGCCAGTCTGAGCGCCCATGACTCTGCACTGGCAGCCTTCGCTGCCTCGGCCAACGGCCTGTGCCAACCCCGGGACCCCGAATTCCCGAAGGCTGCAACGACGCCTGCCCTTGGCCTCGATCAGCTCTTGCAGCATGCATGCGCTCGGCGGCCTGCAACGGCGACACCGCACCGAACACCCGAACCCCTCTTCGTACACCAGTTGCCCCACAGGCGGCTGACCGGGCGACGCCACGGCGCCAGTTCCACATGTCTGGTGTGTTGGCTGGCAGGTTCGCCCTCATGCACTCCCTTCCTTCGTCTTCCGGGCGGCACTGGGACGGCAGTCCCGTTGCCGTCCCCATGCGTCGTGCCCTGCGGGTGAACCCTGGCGGTACCAGCCGACTGATGCGCTGCGGCCAGCACAGCCTTTGCCGTGGCTGCGGCAACCGGATGATGAGGATCTGTGGAATCGGCCAGGGGTACTCGTCGCCTCACTCGGTCCGCCGTTCAACGGAGTGGGGAGTTTCAACGAGCGCGGTGCGCGTTGTCGGCCGGGGCCGCCCGCTCGTGGAGTGTGCGGGCCGTGTCGGCCGGTCAAGGGCGCATGCAGAAGGCGGTCCGGCCGTGACGCAACACCATGCCGTCGAGATCCTGCTGACCCGGCCCCTCTGCCCCGGTGAACTCAAGCGCGCCCAGCGGGCCGTACTGCTGGCCGCGAACGCTGACCGCACCCGGCTGATGGCCGTGCAGGACGCCCGCAGACGCAGTAACGCCCTGCACACGCTGCGGCGCCGCCTGGCCCCACGGCTACCCATCGACGTCTTGAGCACGCACTACCCGAACCGCACAGGGCATGTGCGGCTCAATATCGCGTTCAGCCAGAGCCGTGAGGCGGCCATCCGCCAGGCTGCAGCTTCCCGGGGCCAGCGGCCGAAGGAGTTCCTCAGCCTGCCGCCTGACCGGAGCCCTCGCCGAGCAAGAGCGCCTTCGCGCGCTGGAGGACCGGCTAGAGGTCCTGCTCGCCGACCACACCCTCGAAGAAGTGCTGACCTGCGCAGTCCGTGCCCTCAGCCACCGTGCACCGGCGGCACCATAACGCCCCTCTTCCCATGAGAGCCCCTCGGCCGCAGGCAGCCGGGCTCTCTTCATCTTCATACTCGCTGCGGAGTCTTCGTTGCCCACGCCCACCGATGAACAGATCCACGCCACTGACGCCTTCCGCGCTGGTGGCCATCTCGTCCTGCAAGCAGGCGCCGGCACCGGCAAGACGGCCACCCTCGTCATGCTCGCCGCCGCCACTCGCCGCCACGGCCGCTACCTCGCCTTCAACAAGAGCATCGCCCTCGACGCTGCGGCCCGCTTCCCCCGTACCGTGCACTGCAAGACCGCGCACGCGACCGCCTACGCGGCCCTCGGCCACCGCTACACCCACCGCCTCAACAGTCCCCGCCAGCCCGCCTGGAAGACCGGCCAGGCACTCGGCATCACCCGGCCCGTCCACATCGGAAAGCACGAGATCAGCGCCAGGTCGCTGTCCAACGCCGTGCTGCGCACCGTGACCCGCTTCTGCTACTCCGCCGACCGTACCCTGGCCCGCCACCACGTCCCACCGCTGCGCCGTCTGGGGACACCCGACGAGCACGCCCAGCTCGCCGAAGCAATCCTGCCGTTTGCCCGCCGCGCCTGGGCGGACCTGCACAACCCTGATCAGGGAGCAGTCCGCTTCGAACACGATCACTACCTGAAGATGTGGGCCCTGACCGAACCGCGCATCGACGCCGACTTCCTGCTCCTCGACGAGGCCCAGGACACCAACCCCGTGCTGGAACAGGTCTTCTCCGCCCAGCGCGACCACACGCAGCTCGTCATGGTCGGCGACTCCGCACAGGCAATCTACGGCTGGCGAGGCGCCCGCGACGTCATGACCGGCTTCGACGCCACGCACCTCACCCTCACACGCTCCTTCCGCTTCGGCCCTCTGATCGCCGAACAGGCAAACCGGTGGCTCGAACTCGCCGAGGCCCCCATCCGTCTGACCGGCACCGAGACGGTCCCCACCAGGGTCGGAAGTCTCGACCGCCCGGACGCGGTGCTGTGCCGCACCAACATCGGCGCCATGACCGAAGTCATGCGCCTGCTCGCCGACGGCCGACGCGTCGCCCTGGCCCGCGGCGCACAGGCGCTGGCCACGCTGGCGCTCGCCGCCCGCGACCTCAAAGAGGGCCGCCCCACCGCCCATCCCGAACTTGTCCTCTTCGGCTCCTGGTGCCAGCTGCAGGAGTACGCCGAACACGACCCCTCCGGACGTGACCTACAGCCCTTCGTCAACCTCGTCGACACCCACGGACCCGACGCCATCCTCTCCGCGATCAACCAGCTCACCGACGAGACAAACGCCAATGTCACCGTCTCCACCGCGCACACCGCCAAGGGCCGCGAATGGCCAGCTGTGAGAATCGCCGACGACTTCCCCCCGCCCAAGGACACAGATCAGCACGACGCCCAGGGCCGCCCCATCCCCGAACCCGTCAGCGGCACCGACGCCCGCCTCGCCTATGTCGCCGTCACCCGCGGCCGTCACCACCTCGACCTCGGCGGCCTCTCCTGGATCAACACCCACCCCTCCCCCGGCCCTCCAAGGGCTGAGTGAACTCCACGCAGTCCAGGCCGCCGTCACACCGCTGCGGCATCCGCCGCCTGGGCGTGCGGCCGACGCAGGGGCTGCACAAACAGGGAGGGTGGGTAACATCCCCCATCAACCGCGCAGTCGTCTGCTCGAAGGGAACTGACATGACCGAGACGCCAGTGGAGACAACCGAGCTCAAAGCGCAGTACAGCGCCCAGGTCACCGCCGACCTCGAGCGCAACACCAAGGAGCAAGACCGTCTCCTCGGGGAGATCGACGCCCTGCAGGAGCAACTGAGCACCCTGCAGCAGGACCACGCCATACTGGTGAACATTCAGCAGGCCCTCGGCATCGTCACACCCGAGCCCACCGCCTCGGCCGAAGATGCCGCAGCGGCCTCCGTTCCGCAGCCTAAGACCGGCACCGCCCCGAGGGTCGGCAAGCAAACCCGGCCGAGGAAGACCACCTCCCCTCAGGACAGCAAGCAGACGAAAGCGAAGGCGAACACGAAGAAGAACGCCGCCAAGACCGCTGCCCCGAAGCAGACAGCTCAGCCCACCCTCGTCGAACTCATCCGCCGCCACCTCACCGAACAGAGCGAACCACGCTCCGCGGCCGAGGTCGCCGCCGCGCTCACCCAGGCCCACCCCGACCGCCGGATCCAGACCAACGTCGTGCGTACCACCCTCGAAGGGCTCGTCGCCAAGAGCAACGCACAGCGCGTCAAACAAGGCTCGTCCGTGTACTACACCTCCCATGACGCATCCGAGTCGCCAGCAACCGCTCCGAGTGTGCCGGACTCAGAAGAGGTCAATGGCTGACAGGGCTGTGACAACTCCATGCAGACGCTGATTTCCTCCGCCGAGGCAGCGGCGACGCACCCCCTGCAAATTCCGCAGCCCTCCCGGCCGCATACGTACCGGGACTGTAAATCGTTGGGACTTTAGTGCTGGATTCCTCTTTCGCTGGGTATATGTCCTGGTGGCGGGGTAGTTGAGGGTGCTCGGGGGCGGGTGCTGGGCAATGGTTTTATGGGCAC
>NZ_JBEPBI010000291.1:0-8878 GCF_040299045.1 Streptomyces sp. NPDC001027 | reverse complement strand
CGGCAGGGGCCCACCACAGCGACCGCACCGCAGTTGGGAGCACAGATGGCACGCCGTAACCGCAGCAAACGGACCCTCGGGGCCGCCGCACTCACCGCACTGGCCACCGGGGCCGCGCTTCTCGGCGTCCCCGTGCAGGCGCACGCCGAGGCCGCCGTCACCGTGACGCCGGACCCGTCGTACCAGCAGCAGAAGTTCGAGGGCTGGGGCACCAGCCTGGTCTGGTTCGCGAACGCCACCGGCGACTATCCTCCGGCGGTCCGCGAGAAGCTCTACAAGCTGCTCTTCGGCGACGACGGCCTCGCGCTGAACATCGCCCGCTACAACATCGGCGGCGGCAACGCACCGGACGTCAAGGACTACCTGCGCGCGGGCGGCGCCGTCGAGGGCTGGTGGAAGGCGCCCGCCGGCACCACCCGCGAGGACACCGACTGGTGGAGCGCGGACGACCCGGCGGACTGGAACAAGAACGCCGACGCCACCCAGCGCTGGTGGGTCGACCGCATCAAGAAGGACATCACCCACTGGGAGACGTTCAGCAACTCCCCGCCGTGGTTCATGACGGAGAGCGGTTACGTCTCGGGCGGGTTCAACGCCAACACCGACCAGTTGAAGGCCGACTCGGTCGACGACTTCGCCGCCTACATCGCGGGCGCGACCAAGCGTCTGGAGAAGGCCGAGGGCATCAAGGTCGACACCGTCGACCCGTTCAACGAGCCCAACACCGGCTACTGGGGCACCCGCCTCGACGCGAACGGCCTGCCGGTCGGGGGCCGTCAGGAGGGCGCCCACATCGGTCCCGCGCTCCAGCAGAAGGTGCTCGCCGCACTGGCGCCCGCGCTGAAGAAGGCGAAGACCAAGGCGAAGATATCGGCGATGGACGAGACCAACCCGTCCATCTTCGCGACCAACTGGAACTCCTACTCGCAGGCCTCCAAGGACCTCGTGGACCAGATGAACGTCCACACCTACGGCACCGGCCAGCGCACCACCGTCCGCGACCTCGCCAAGGCCGCCGACAAGCCGCTGTGGATGAGCGAGGTCGAGGGCGACTGGGGCGACGGGCAGAGCTTCACCGACATGCGTCCGGGCCTCGGGCTCGCCCAGCAGATGGTGAACGACCTGCGCGAACTGGAGCCCAGCGCCTGGGTGTTCTGGCAGCCGGTCGAGGACTACGACAACATGAAGCCGGGCGGCGAGTCCGCCAAGGGCGGCAACTGGGGCGAGATCCAGCTCCCGTTCAGCTGCACCAAGGCGGACACCCTGAAGTCGTGCCCGATCTTCACCAACACCAAGTTCGACACGGCCCGCAACTTCACGCACTTCATCAGGCCCGGCGACAAGCTGATCAAGGTGGACGACACCTCCAGCGCCGCCGCCGTGACCAAGGACGGCAAGGGCCTCTCCCTGGTCCACGTCAACTCCACCGCCGCGGCCCGCACGGTCACCATCGACCTGTCGAAGTTCCGCACCGTCAAGCGCAACGCCACTGTCACGCCGACCGTGACCAGCGCCGACGGCAAGCTGAAGCAGCAGGCCCCGGTCAAGGTCGTCGACGGCAGGGCCACGTACACCGTCCCGGCCCAGTCCGTGACCTCCTTCGCCGTCAAGGGCGTCTCGGGCGTCGCCAAGAACGCCGGACTGTTCAGCAAGGGCCACTCCTACACGCTGACCGGCGTGCAGAGCGGCAAGGCCGTGACCGTGGCCGCAGGCGGCTCCAACCTGGTCATCGGCTCGGCGAACGGCGCCGTCGCACAGCAGTGGCAGCTGGACGCCCGGTACGGCAAGAAGGGCGCCCGTCAGCACTACGTGTTCGCCAACCCCGCCGAGGGCAAGCGCCTCGCCGTCCGCGACAACGTGCCGGTGGTCGAGCCCGACACCGGCAAGCGCGACCCCGCCACCGAGTGGATCATGTCGACGACGGGTGACAGCACGTGGACCCTGGTCAACGTGGCCACCGGACGCCTCCTCGAGGTCGGCGGCCAGGCCACGAACGAGGGCGCGGCCGTGACGACGTGGCAGGCCAACTCCGGCTCCAACCAGCGCTGGAGGGTCACCGACGTGACCCCGTAGCGTCCGTCAGCTGCTCGGCTCCGCCCGCATCGCGACCGTCGTGATGCGGGCGGAGCCCTGTGCGGGGGCGGCCGCCGGGATCCGTTCCAGGACGCCGCCGGCGAAGACGTCGTACAGCGGAAGCGTCTCCAGGTGCACATAACCGATGTGGCAGTCGCACACGGCCAGCGGACAGGGACGCGGGCGCAGCGCGGCGCGGTACGAGCCGTCGTAGAGGTTGCCCAGCTCGGCTGGGACGAAGTGACAGCGGCGCACCGTGCCGTCCCCGTCGACGGAGATCACGGACTCTCCGGTGCGACAGGGCAGGCCGGCGCTGCGGTGCGGGTGGCGGCTGTAGGGGAACAGCGGGTCCAGGGCCGTCCACCGGTCGGCGTCGGCGTCCTCGTAGACGTGGCCCTCGGCGGCGTTGATCCACAGGTACACGTGCTCGGGCAGGTCCGCGCGCAGACGGCGGGCCGCCTCGAGATGCTCGGGCAGGCCGACGACGCCGACGCTGAAGCGGACGCCCCGGTCCGCGAGGTCCCGGCACTTGGCGAGGAAGCGGTCGTAGGGCGTCTGGCCCGGATGGTAGGTGCACCACAGGGCCAGGACGGCGGGGTCGGCCTCGTCGAGCCAGTCGGTGCGGCAGCTGAGGTTGGTCTGCACGGCGACGCGGCGGACGTGCGGGAGGCGGGAGAGGTCGACGAGGGCGCGCCGGTACCAGGAGCGGACCAGGCTCTCCCCCCACGGCGTGAACAGCAGCGACAGCCGGTCGTCGGTGCGGGACGCGGCCCACTGCGCGAACCGTTCGAGCGCGGCCCGGTCGGCGCGCAGCTGCGCCGTGCTGTCACGCCGCTTGGCGAACGGGCAGTAGGGGCAGTCGTAGTCGCAGGACGCGAGCGGGCCGCGGTAGAGCAGGGTCAGATCCATGACGGCCGCCTCACTTGCGCTCGTAGGCGGCCATCGCGGCGCGGACGGCCGGGGAGAACAGCTCCGGGCCGACGGCGTCGGAGTGCGCGAGCCCTTCGGGGGTGAGACGCAGCCGTGCGGAGTCGCCGGTGAGCCAGCCGCGGTCGGCGAACGCGGTCAGTTGCGGGCCGAAGTCCTCGGCGGGGGCGCTGCCGAAGCGGGCCCGGTAGTCGTCGACGTCCAGTCCCGTGGCCTGCAGAAGCGACTGCAGGAGGTGCCGGCGGCGGGACTCGTCGCGGCTCATCGGGTGGCCGACCTCGGCGTGCGCGAAGTCGGTCGTGCTCACGTAGTCGTCGACGATGCCCCGGATCTCGTGCATGCCGACCGCGTAGTCGAAGGAGTAGTGCAGTGCGGCCGTGTAGGAGCGGGCGCCGCAGCCGAGGCCGATCATGCCGTCGGTCTGGCAGGCGTAGTCGTCGGCGCCCTGGGCGGGGGCGTCGGCCCGGCGGAACATCCGCATGGACTGCTGGGTGTAACCGTGCGCGAGGAGATGGTCGCGACCGCTGCGGTACAGGCTCAGGCGCTGGGCGTCCCAGGCCGGGTCGGAGCCCGTCGTGGCGCGCCGGCCGAGGCCTGTGAGGGGGCGGACGTAGAGCGGGTAGAGGTAGAGCTCCTCGGGCCGCCAGGCGAGCGCCGCGTCCAGGGATTTCCGCCAGCTGCGCTCGGTCTGGCCGTCGATGCCGTAGATGAGGTCGACGTTGAGGACCGGGATGCGCGCGTCGCGGACGCGGGCGAGGGCGGACTCGACGTCGGCGCGGCGCTGCGGACGCACGGCGGCCCGCGCCTCGGTCTCGTCGAAGCTCTGGACGCCCAGGCTGAGCCGGGTGGCGCCGCGCTCCGCCAGGACGGCGAGACGGTCCGCGGTGGCCGTCGCGGGCGAGGCCTCGACGGAGAGCGGGACGGCGCGCAGATCGGCGCCCATGCGGTGCTCGGCGATGTCGCAGAGGCGCTCCAGCTCGGCGGCGGTGAGGAAGGTGGGCGTGCCGCCGCCGAAGGCCGCCGTGGCGAACCGGACGCCGCCGGTGTCGCCCAGCGCCTCGCGCACGGCGGTCGCCTGCCGCTCCAGGGCGTCCAGGTAGGCGCCGGTCAGGCCGTCGGGCGCGCCGACGCGGGTGAAGAGGTTGCAGAAGCCGCAGCGGACCTCGCAGAACGGGATGTGCAGGTAGAGCGAGAGGGCGTCCTTGGGCTCGGCGGCCCAGAGCTCCGCGAGGAGGGGGCGGCCGGGCAGCGGCCGGTAGGCCGTCTTGTGCGGGTAGGCGTAGACGTAGTGCTGGTACGGGCTGGTGCGGGTGACCGGCTCGGCGGTGGTCATCGGGCGGTCTCCGTCGGACGGGGTGCGGGGTCAGCGGGTGCGGGGTCACCGGGTGCGGGGTCACCGGGTGCGGGGTCGAGGAAGAAGTGGGCGTACGGCACCGTCCAGACGCACTCGTGGCCCAGGCGGTGACCGGTGTATCCGTCGTCGCCGTAGGCGGTGCCGTGGTCGGAGCAGACGACGGCGAAGCAGCGGCGTCTGCTGCCCGCGGCGGCGAAGAGCCGTCCGATGTGCCGGTCCACGTATTCCAGCGCGGCGGCGTGCGTCGCGCGGCTGTCGCCCGCCTCGCGGGTGGCGCCGGGCAGGTGGAACCAGTTCGGCTGGTGCAGTGCGGAGACGTTCACGAAGAGGAACAGCCGCTGTTCGGCGGGGAGTTCACGGATGACGCGTTCCGCGCGGGCGATCTGGTTCTCGAAGGAGTGCGGCGAGGTGACGCCGAACTCCGGTGCCCAGTGGGACTCGTGGAAGAGGCCGGGCAGCACCGAGCCCAGCGGACCCTGCTTGTTGAAGAAGCCCACTCCCCCGATGCAGACGGTGCGGTAGCCGGCCTGCGCGAGGCCGGACACCAGGTCCGGGGCGTCGTAGACGAACGTGCCGGCGGCGGTGGTCTCACTGCCCGTGAAGCTCGCCGCGAACAGGCGCGGATGCGGGCCGGGGGCGGCCGGGGTGGGCAGGAACCCGGCGAAGATCGCCTGGTGGGAGGCGTAGGTGAAGCTGCCCGGTGCGTGCCGTTCCTCCCAGCGGCCGCCGGGCAGACGGCCGGCCAGATGCGGGATGCGGCCCGCCTCGGCCAGCTCGGCCGCCACGTCGTACCGCAGGGTGTCCAGGGTGACGAGGAGGATGTCGTGGCTGCCGACGACGTCGTTCATGTCGGGCTCAGGCATGCGGTGTTCCTGTTCGGTGCGGGACGAGACCGCGCAACACGGCCGCCACCTGGGCCGCGTACGTGTCCTGGCCCTCCGCCCCACGGCCGGGCAGACCGGTGAGCCGGGGCAGCAGGTCGCCGAAGGCGTTGACCTCGCCGATCGCGGCCCTGCGCCAGCCGACGGCCGGCAGCAGGTCTACGCCGACGCACAGGGTGCGCGGAAAGCAGGACGCGGCCTGCTCGCACACGCCGAGCACGTCGGCCCAGCGGGCGCCCGCCGCCTCGACGGCCTCGCGGGCGGTGTCCAGATCGCCGCGGCGGCCCCCGAGGTGGAGGTTGGTCAGGGGCGAGCGGCTGGTGCGGACGACGGCGTGGGTGGCGCGGCCGGCCACGACGACGACCCGCAGGTCGGCGGCCCTGCCGTGCTGGGAGGCCTTCGGCAGCCAGCGCTCCAGATGCAGTCCGTCCGGGGCGAGGGCGTCGACGACGGCCGCGACGTCCCGCTCGCGTTCGTAGCGGCGCACCCGGAGGGAGTTGTGCAGGACGCCGTCGGCGGTCAGTTCGACGGAGGTGGTGGCCCTGATGCGGCCGCCGCCCGTCTCCACGGCGAGGACCCCCGACGCGGACGACCCGTGCGCCGGCTTCACGAAGAGCCGGGGCATCCGGTGCTCGCGCATCGCGGCGCGCACGTCGTCCCAGCCGCGCACCGGCGTGCCGGCCGGGCCCGAGGTGGGCGAGGCGGGCACCGGGACGCCCGCCGCGCGCAGGACGCCGTGGCAGAGCCGTTTGTCGAACAGCACGGCCACGTCGTCCGGGTCGGTGAGCCGCACTCCGCCGCGCAGACTGCGCACGGCGGCGACGAACCCGGCGTACCAGCGGGCCGAACCCTCGACCCGGGTGGGGTCCTGGACGCCCCGCAGCATGCGGTCGACCTCGGGGTTCTCCCCGGGCGAGTCGATCCGGACGATCTCGTCGACGGCGAAGTCGGCTCCCCGGGCGCACAGGACGTCCGCCCACGGGACGATCCGCGGGGCGGGCAGTCCGGCCGCCCGCACGGCCTCCTCGAAGAGGGCGACCCGGCGGTTCTCGGGGTTGGCGACCACCGCGAGTCGCGGCACGGGATCACTCACCGGAGCAGGCGTGCGGTCCATGGGCGTCGTCGCTCACTCCCCCACGGCGACGTAACGCCACACCGTGCCGTCGTCCTCCGCGTCCTCCTCGGCGTCGCCGCGGTCGAGGTCCACCTCGACGCCCGCGGCCTCGAGGGTCTGCCGGACGCACTCCTGGAGCTGCTCGCCGAGGTAGTGGTGGTGCAGGTCCAGCTTCTTGAGGTGGGTGAGCGGCTGTCCGTCGAGCAGGGCGGCGGCGCCCTCGTCCGTCAGCACGCCCATGGAGAGGTCCAGCACCTCCAGCCGGGCCACCACCGGGGCCTGCGCGACGGCGACGGCCACCGCGTCCTGTATCTCGCTGTTGCGCAGGCCCAGATGGCGCAGGTGGGGCAGCCGGGCGCCGGCCAGGATCGGCTCGAGGTCGGCCGTCTCGCTGTCGCCGCCGTATTCGGGCGTGCCCAGCCACAGGTCCAGGTGCTCCAGCGCGGGCAGGTCGCTGTCGGCCACTCCGCGCACGACCTCGGCGGGCAGTCCGCCCGTCTCGATCACCAGCCGGCGCAGCGCGCCGTGGCGCACGGCGGGGAAGCTCAGCCCGGACCCGCCGCGCACCCCGAGCTCCTCCAGCGCGGGGAACGCCGTCAGGAGCGGGGTGACGTCGGTCTGGTTGATCCAGGAGATCTCGCACTCCTCCCCCACCATGTCGCCGAGGAACAGCGCGCGCAGGGCCGGGAACCGGTCCCGGGCGGCGGTCAGCGCCTCGACGACGACGCCGGGGTCCTCCTCGTAGGCCTCCTCCCACGCTCCGACGATCAGCGCCTTCACACGGGTGGTGTCGACGGCGGCGCAGAAGCGGGCGAACGCGTCCGTCCACTTCTCGTCGGAGTCGTAGACGTCGGCGCCGACGCGCCAGGCCACGGCGTCCGGTTCGACCGGTCGCGGCTTGTGCTCGGCGCCGGGGAACGTGTAGGCGGGCAGCCCGTGGAGCGCCTTGAGGTGTTCACCGATCGTCATACGGCTGCTCCCGAGGGGAATTGGTGTGCGAACTGCGTTGTGTCCGCAGTTCTACCAACAGCCACTGACATCGCCTGTCCCGGGGGCGGGTTCGGACGCCGGAGCCCGTGCCGGACCGACGCGCAAGCCGCCGCCCGCCGCCTCCCCGCGACGGCCGGGCTCCGCCTCAGTCGGCGGCGCGGGCCAGGACTTCGCCGACCTGGTCGCGCACGGCGTCCCGGGCGGCGGGGGGCAACTCGCCGAGCTCCGTGCCCTCCAGGGCGCGCAGCGCCTCCTCGGCGCCGGCGCCGGGCTCGTACGGGGTGCCGGCGCTGAGCACGTCGTAACCGTCGCGGACGGCCACGCGCAGGACGGCGTCGCCGTCGTCACGGGCGTGCAGCGCGACGGCGACGACCAGGGGCGGCGCGCCGCCCTCCTCGCCCTCCAGCTTGCGGTATCCGCTGACCAGCGGTGTGCGCCAGCGCAGGGCGAGCAGCACAGGGCGCTTGGCCAGCAGTTCGGTCAGGTCGGTCTCGTAGACGCCGTCGGCGCTCAGCACCGTGGCCCGGGCGTCGAGGACGAGGGCGGCGGGGAGCAGACAGCGCAGGGTGCTGCCGACGATGTTGCCGCCCACCGTGGCGGCCCGGCGTACGGCGCCGGTGCCCACTCCGGCGGCCGCCCGGTGCAGCACCTCGGGCACGGTCTCGTCGATGCGGTGCAGCAGGACGGCCCCGCCGAGTTCCTCGGGGCCGAACGCGTTGGCCTCCGGCAGCCGGCGCAGCGACACGGCCTGCTCGGGAAAGCCGTCCCGCTGCCAGCCCGCCCACACGAGCGTGGCCCCGCCGACCGGCACCGCGCCCTCGGCGAGACACCGCTGTGCTTCGGATATGGAGGAGGGAAGACGCAACTGCACGACAACCGACCCGCCTTCCCGTGGAGTTCGTGGGGCCGACGGCGCGTCGTCCCCGGCGTGATCAACGGCAGAACGGATTCTGCCCAGACTCGCGGGGGCGCATACAGGGCTCATGACCGCATCGTGCGTCATGTGAAACCGATTGCGGCCCCACACCGGTCCCCTGGACCCTGGGAGGCATGTTCTCCCTCCTGCGCCCCGCCTCCCTCGCCGACGCCGCGGCCGTCGCCGGGCTCCTCAACGAGATCGACCTCATCGAGATCGGCCGCCCCGAGACGGATCTGCACTCCGTCGAGGCGGACCTGAAGCATCCCGACGTCGATCTGCGGCGGGACACCTGGCTCGCTTTCGACGGGGACCGGCCGGTGGTCTACGGACTGCTGTGGGACGAGTCGGGCGGCGAGCGGGTCGACATCGACCACTACGTGCTGCCCGACCGGCAGCAGGCGGGTCTGCTCGTCCTGGCCGCGATGGAGGCGCGGGCGCTGGAGAAGGCCCGGGAGAACGGCGCGGAGCGGGCCGTGGTGCACCTGAACCTGAACGCGCGGCCCACCACGGACGTCTCGCTGCTGCGGGAGCGTGGCTGGTCCGTGGTGCGGCGGCACCATGTGCTGCGCCGGAGCCTGGACCGGGCCGCCGACCGGCCGCCGCTGCCGCCCGCCGGCGTG
>NZ_JBEPBI010000290.1:0-8923 GCF_040299045.1 Streptomyces sp. NPDC001027 | reverse complement strand
CTTGTGTTTCAGGGCGTCATGGGGTGAACACCTCGTCGAGGCGGTCGATGGCTCCGTCGGCGCCGAGGTGGTAGGTGAAGACCAGCCCGGAGTTCGGGTTGGCCTCGAGCCAGTCCAGGAACTCCTGGACGCCGATGGGCTGATTCTCGGTGCTCTCGACGATGGGGTTGGTCACGGTGATGTCCGCGGCCTGATCCATCGGGATGAAGGTCTCCTTGCCCACCGTCTCGAAGGGCGCTCCGTCGGAGTCGGGCGTGCCGCACCCCCAGTTGCCGTGGCGGACGATCAGGCTCAGGGACCCCCCTTCGGGCGTGTAGCGGTAGACCGCGATCTCGTCGGGGGAGATGGGCATCTTGTGGTCGCAGCCGTCGTCGCCGCTTCCCTTGCCGGGTGAGCTCGTCGCGGGGGAGACCGGGGGCTTGGGGGCGGGAGGGGCGGCGGTGGGGGACTTGACGCCGCCGCCCGCGCCCGAGGAGGCCGTCGTGGCGGGCTTGGCGGCCGGTGCGCCCGCCTCCGCGCTCGCCGTCGCCTTGTCCGCCGCGTCGACCGCCGTCGTCGCACTCGGCGTGGGGGCACTGCTGCCCGTGTCCGCAGTGCCGCCGCCGGAGCAAGCCGTGAGGCCCAGCGCCGCTGCGGCGCACACGCCTGTCAGGACCGCTCGGGCCGAACCCGGTCTGCGGCGGCTCTTCCTCGGCTTCAGATGCATGCTGCGTCCCCCGTCTTGTGGGCTCGAGATCTCCATGAGGCTGATCAGCTCGAGAGAGTGTACGAGTTTCGGCCGTTGACGGTTGCGTTCCGGCCAGATTTCGGGACGGCGTTTCCGGGCAGGGGCGATGCGCGGCCGATCACGGCATGCGGGCGCGCCGGAGGGCGACGGCACGTGGGCGCCGCCGCCCTCCGGGCTCGCCCCCGGGTCCGCACGAGCCGCCGGCGTTCCCGGGGGCCCGACGCCTGCCGCGATCCGCCTGACGGCACGTGAGATGAGGATCTACGGTGAGCCTTGCGAAAACCTTGTGACGGCCTTCCTGTGACGGCCCCGGAGTGATGACGGAGAGCTGCGTGGAGCCCGCTCCCGCCAGGCGGACGAAGTCCCCGCCGTGGGCGGGCCGTTCCACCATCTGCTCCGCGTGAGGCACGATGAACCTTCACCTGCTCGGACCCCTTGAACTGCGCATCGCGGGGAGTGCGGTCGACATCGGGCAGCCGCGTCGGCGGGCCGTCCTCGCGGCGCTCGCCGCCGACGCCGGTCGCCCCGTGTCCGTGAACACGCTGGTGGACCGGGTCTGGGACACCGCGGCGCCCGACGGAGCCCGGTCGGTTCTGTACTCGCATATCAGCCGCCTGCGCCGGCTCCTCGACAGCCCGCAGCCCACGGCGGGCGGCGCCGACGAGCAGCCGCGGCAGGGGCCGCTCCGCATCCGCAGGACCGCCGGCGGCTACGTCCTGGAGGCGGACGAGCACACCGTCGACCTGCTCCGCTTCCGCTCGCTCGTCGCGCAGGCCCGCGAGCCGCACCTGTCCGACGCCCGCCGCGCACAGGTTCTGGACGAGGCGCTGCGCCTGTGGCGCGGTGTGCCGTTGGCCGGACTGCCCGGCGCGTGGGCGGAGCGCACCCGGGACGCCTGGACCCAGGAACGCGTGGAGGCGGCGCTCGCCTGGGCCCGGACCCGGCTGCGCCAGGACAAGCCCGAGGAGGTGCCCGCAATCCTGCAGCCGTTGCTGGCGGACCACCCGCTCTGCGAGCCGCTCGCCGTGGCGGTCATGCGGAGCCTGGCCACCGCGGGCAGAGCCGCCGAGGCCGTGCACACGTACACCGTGATCCGCCGACAGCTGCGCGCGGAGCTGGACGTGGCTCCCGGCCCCGAACTGCAGGCGGTGTACGAGGAGACGCTGCGCGACACCGGACGGGCGGCGCCCCCGGGCACGGGGCCCTCCCCTGCCGCCGCCCCTGCCCCCGGCGCACCGGTCGGCCCCATACCCGCACAACTGCCCATGGCGACAAGCCACTTCAGCGGCCGGGAGGAGCAACTGGCCGAGCTCACACGGTGTCTGCTCGGCGAGGACGCTCCGGACGAGGGAGGGCCCGGGGCGGCCGTGATCGTCTCCGCCGTGTGCGGCACCGCGGGCGTCGGCAAGACCGCGCTGGTCGTGCGCTGGGCGCACCAGGCCCGCCAGGCCTTCCCCGACGGACAGCTCTACGTCGACCTCCGGGGCTACGATCCCGACGAGCCGGTCTCCGCCGCCCAGGCCCTCGCCGGGTTCCTCACCGCCCTGGGCATGTCGGGCCAGGACATACCGCTCAGGCTCGACGAGCGGGCGGCGCGCTACCGCACGGCGGTCGACGGACGGCGTCTGCTCGTCCTGCTCGACAACGCCGCCTCCGCCGCACAGGTACGGCCGTTGCTGCCCGGAAGCCCGACGTGCAAAGTGGTCATCACGAGCCGGGACTCCCTGGCGTCCCTGGTGTCGGTCCACGGGGCGCACCGCGTGGTCCTCGACGTGCTCGCCCCGCACGAGGCGCACGCCCTGCTGCGCGCCCTGATCGGACCGCGCGTCGACACCGACCGCGCCGCCGCCACCGCCCTGGCGGAGCAGTGCGGATCACTGCCCCTGGCCCTGCGCGTGGCGGCCGAACTGGTGTTGTCCCGCCCGGACGAGCCCCTCGCCCACCTGGTGGAGGAGCTACGGGACCACCGGCGGCGTCTGGACGTGCTGGACTCCGGCGACGGAGATCCCCGGGCGGCCGTGCGAGCCGTGTTCTCGTGGTCCTACGACCGTCTCCCCGAACCCGAGGCGCGCCTGTTCAGGCTGCTGGGCCTGCTCCCCGGGCCCGACGCGGACGCCCACTCGGCCGCCGCCCTGGCCGGCGAGACCGTGGAGCGGACGCGGCGGTCCCTGGAGGCCCTGGCCCGCGCACACCTGGTGAACCGCAGCGGCCCCGGCCGCCACGGCATGCACGACCTGCTGCGCGCCTACGCCGCGGACCTCGCGAGCCGGCACGACGGGGCGGCGGAGCGCGACGCCGCACTCACCCGTCTCCTGGACCACTGCCTGGCGGCGTCGGCGGCGGCCATGGACGTGCTGTATCCCGCCGAACGGCATCTGCGTCCCGTCGTCGACGCGCCCGGCACCGCTCTGCCGCCGCTGCGGACGGCCGACGAGTGCCGCGCATGGCTGCGCGCCGCGCAGCACACCCTGGTGGCGTTGTGCTCCAGGACCGAGGAGCCCGGGCCCTCCCGGCACACCGTCCGGATCGCCACCACGCTCCACCGCCACTACGAGCGTTCGGGGCATTTCACCGACGCGCTGACCGTGCACACGCACGCCCTGCGGGCGGCCCGCGCGGTGGGAGACGTCGTCGGCGAGGTCGACGTCCTGGTGTGCGTCGGCGCGGTCCACCGTCGGCTCGGGGACTACGAGAACGCCCACCGGCACCACGCCGACGCGCTGACGCTGTGCCGCCGGGTGGGATACCGGGCCGGGGAGGCGCGCCATCTGACCAACGTGGGCGTACTGCACGAGTTGCAGGGCCGGTACCGGGACGCGGTCGACCACCACGAGCAGGCGGTCGAGCTGTTCCGCGAGGTCGGTGACGTCCACGGCGAGGCCGACGTGCTGAACAACCTGGGAATCGTCCAGGAGTTGCTGGAGGACTACCAGGCGTCCGTCGAGCGGTACCGGCAGGCGTTGGCGCTGTACCGGCAGACGGGCCACGCGTTCGGGGAGGCCAGCGCCCTCGGCAACCTCGGGATCGTGCTGGCGCGGCTCGGCGACCACACGGCCGCGGCCGGACGCTTCGAGCAGGCGCTCGCGCTCTTCCGGCGGCTCGGGCACACCGGCGGAGAGGCGCACGCCCTGTCCAACCTCGGGGACGCGTTGTGTCACCAGGGCGCCTACGAGGAGGCCGCCGAGCACCAGCGGCAGGCCCTCGTCCACTTCCGGCGGACCGGGGAGCTCTACGGCGAGGCGGGCGCCCTCAACGGCCTCGGCGAGGCTCTGCACGGCGCCGGACGGCACACCGAGGCCCTGGAGGCCCACGCCTCGGCGCTGGAAGTGGCCTGCGGGATCGGCGAACAGGAGGAGCAGGCCCGCGCGCACATCGGCGCGGCGCTCGTCCGGAAGGACACAGGGGAGCCGGAGCAGGCCGCCGACCATCTGCACCAGGCCGTGTCCCTGTACACCGCGCTCGGCTCGCCGCGCGCGGAGGAGGCGCGCAAGCTGCTGCTGTCCGTGACGTCGGACTAGGGCGTCTCGTCGGGGATCATGCGTTCGCCGGTCCGCGGAAAGTTTTTTCGCGGAATCCCGTCGACGATGTCGAAAACGCCGGGCGTGCTTCTACCTGCCTGTGACAGCCCCCGCCGGGCGGGCACGACGATCGAGGAGCAGAACGATGAAGTACATGCTGCTGATGCAGTTCAGCGAGAAGAACGTCGACTTCCCCAAGCTCGACGAATGGAGGCCGGAGGAGATCCAGGCGCACATCCAGTTCATGAAGGAGACCAACGTCGGCCTCGCCGCCGCCGGCGAACTGGTCGACGCCCAGGGCCTTGCCATGCCGGAGACCGCCCGGATCGTGCGCTCCCACAGCGGTGGCGCGCCGGTCGTCACCGAGGGCCCGTTCCCGGAGTCCAAGGAGTGGGTGGCCGGCTGGTGGATCGTGGACTGCGACACCGAGCAGCGGGCGATCGAGATCGCCGCGGCCGTCTCCGCCGCCCCCGGCCCGGGCGGGCGGCCGCTCGACATGCCGATCGAGGTGCGCCAGGTCATGGCGACCCCGCCCACGGAGCTGTGATCATTTTTCTGTGACGACTTTCGAACCGGCCGTCGACGACCTGTTGCGCACGCTCGCGCCGCAGGTCGTCGGCGTGCTCACCCGTCGCTACGGGGACTTCGCCGCCGCCGAGGACGCCGTCCAGGACGCCCTGCTGGACGCCGCCAGGCAGTGGCCGGCCGAGGGCCTGCCGCGCAACCCGCGCGGCTGGCTGATTCAGGTCGCCGGCCGACGGATGACCGAGCAGGTCCGCAGCGAGCAGGCACGCCGCCGACGCGAGGAGCTGGTGGCCGGTCAGGTCCCGACCGACCGGCGATCCGCACCCGGAGCCGACGCAGGGGACGAGGGCGCGCACGACGACACCCTCGCGCTGCTGTTCCTGTGCTGCCACCCCGTGCTGTCGCCCGCCTCGGCGATCGCCCTCACACTCCGCTCCGTCGGCGGCCTGACCACGGGCGAGATCGCGGCGGCGTTCCTGGTCCCCGAGGCCACCATGGGCCAGCGCATCAGCCGGGCCAAGCATCGGATCAAGGACTCCGGGGCCCCTTTCCGAATGCCGGACAGCGCCGAGTGGCCGGCCCGCCTGGACGCGGTGCTGCACGTTCTCTATCTGATCTTCAACGAGGGCTATGCCAGCAGCACCGGCGCCGAGCTGCGGCGCGTCGAACTGTCCCGGGAGGCGATCCGCCTCACCAGGGCCGTCCACAGGCTGCTGCCGGACGACGCCGAGGTGGCCGGTCTGCTCGCGCTGATGCTGCTCACCGAGGCGCGCGGGCCCGCCCGCACCGGCCCGGACGGCGAACTCGTCCCGCTCGCCGAGCAGGACCGCGGCCGATGGGACGCCGCCGCGATCGCCGAGGGCGTCTCACTGATCACCGCCGCCCTGCCACGCGGTCCGGTCGGCCCGTACCAGGTGCAGGCCGCGATCGCAGCCGTCCACGACGAGGCCCCCACCGCCGCAGAGACCGACTGGCCGCAGATCCTCGCCCTGTACGGGGTGCTCGCCCGCATCTCCGACAACCCGCTGATCATCCTGAACCGGGCGGTCGCCGTCGCCATGGTGGACGGCCCCGCCGCCGGCCTCGCCCAGCTCGCCGACCCGCCGCCCGCGCTCACCCGCCACCACCGGCTGTACGCGGTCCGCGCCCATCTGAACGAACTGGCCGGGGACCGGGAGGCAGCCGTCGCCGACTACCGCGCCGCCGCCCGTCGCACGGCCAGCCTCCCGGAGCGTCACCATCTCAGCCTGCGCGCCGCCCGACTGGCCGCGCAGGCGGGCGGGGAGGCGAGCCGCTCAGGGCACGACGGCCACTGACGTCGACGGAACGGGTCACCCGGGTCGGCTGAGAAGGGACGGCGGGCCGTCGCGTCTCAGCCGGCCCGGCCGGGATCGTTGGCCTGGTCGCTCGTCCACGGCCCCGTGGCCTGCCACTGCGCGGGGCTCAGCAGACGTGTCCGCGCGGCCAGCCGGCGCAGGGCGTCCACGGCCCCCTGGTCGAGCTGCGCGCCGCTGTAGCCCACGTACGCCACGACGCCGGGCGCCGGCTCCCAGGCCAGTGCGCCGTTGCCGCCGAACGCCGACGTGACGACCGCGGGTCTGCCGTGCACGGTCCCCGCCGCCTCGGCGCCGGTGGCGTACAGCACGTCCTCGAAGCCGCCGCACCGGGCCACGCCGGTGAAGGTCAGGCCGCCGGAGAGCTCGTCGACCTCCCCGGTCCCACGGGAGCTGTAGCGGGTCTCGTTCAGGTGGACCGGCCACAGGACCCCCGTGGCCGCCACCGCCAGTCCGCGCGGCGCGTCCACGCGGGGACGGCCGGACGCGACCCGGGTGGCCGCGGCGACGGCGATCAGCTCGGACTGCGGCAGATCGCCTCGGACCCGGGCGTACGAGCCCGCGATCGGCCAGACGACCTCCCGCGCCAGGGCCCTGCCCGACCCGCCGCCGACCCGGATCGGCCGTCCCCCCGAGGGCGCCGTCACAGGGAAGGCGACCACCGCGCCGTGCCGTCCCAGCGTCCCGCTTCCATCAGAGCGCCGCACGACCACGGTGAACGGTCCTGCGGACGCCGAGCGGTCGCGTTTGACCGCTGTCGCGCCCCGAGGCAGCGGCATTCCTGCGATCACCAGGCCGGGCGTCTGTCCCGCTCCGACAGGCGCGTCCGGGCCGGGGGGAAACACCACTCCGGAGGGCGCCGCCGCCGACGGGCTCCCGGACGCCTGCGGGCGTCGACCGGCGGGTCCGTCGTCGAGGGCGATGATCCCCACGACGACCGCGGCGGACGACACCACGGCCGCGACCGCGGCGGTCAGCCGACGCGACGGTCTCCAGGGCGGTCGGTCCGGGCCGTTGCTGAGCACTTCCCCCATGGCCGAAGTCTTCCCCGCCCACGGGGCCGGAGACACCCGTGCCTCGAAATGCCGCTCAGGTCCCGCGGACAGACCTGTACATTGCCTGCAAGTCGGTCTGCGCAGGCCCCGCCTGTCGGCGACTGCCGCTCCCGAAGCCTTTACGGAGAAGCGTTCTCATGGACCAGGACCTGCGTCGCCGCCGCCGGGCGCTGTTCCTGCTGTTCCTGCTCGCCGGGATCGCGATGTCGTCGTGGGTGACGCGCACGCCCGCGATCCGGGACCGGTTGGACGTGACCACCGGGCAGATGGGCCTCGTGCTGTTCGCGCTGTCGTGCGGCTCGATGGCGGGGATCATCTGGTCGGGGCGACTGGTGTCGCGATTCGGGACACGTCCCGTCATCGTGTGGGGGACGGTGAGCCTGCTCGCCGGGATGGCCGCCGTCTGCGTCGGCAGCGCCGCCGCTTCCCTGCCGCTGGTCACGGCGGGCCTGGGCGCCTTCGGCGCCGGGATGGGCGTCAGCGACGTGGCCGTGAACGTCGACGCGACGGACCTGGAGCGCAGCAGCGGGGCGACCACCCTGCCGGTGCTGCACGGCTGCTTCAGCCTGGGCACGGTGTTCGGAGCAGGCGCGGGCATGGCCGCGACGGCGTCCGGCGTGCCGGTGCAGTGGCACCTCGCGGCGGTCACCGCGTCGGCCGCCGCTCTCTTCCTCCACGCGGTCCGCGCCGTCCCGTCGGGCACGGGCCGCGGCCCTTCCGGGGAGCCCGGGGCGACCGACAGCGCGCGACGCCCTGCGGTGTGGAAGGACCGCAGGCTCCTCCTCATCGGCGTGATCGTGCTGGCGATGGCGTTGGCCGAGGGCTCGGCCAACGACTGGCTGCCTCTGCTGATGGTCGACGGACACGGCATGGACGCCGCAGCGGGTTCCCTCGTCTACACCGGATTCGCCGCGGCGATGACGCTGGGCCGTTTCACCGGAACCTACGTCCTCGACCGTTTCGGTCGCACCGCCGTCGTGCGGGCCGGAGCCTTCAGCGCCTCGCTCGGCCTGCTCGTCGTGATCGTCTCGGACAGCGCCCCGCTCGCCGGCGTCGCCGTACTGCTCTGGGGGCTGGGCGCCTCGCTCGGATTCCCTCTCGCGCTCTCCGCGGCAGGGGAGTCGGGCCCCGACGAGACGGCCCGGGTCGGTCTCGTCGCCACCATCGGATACGTCGCGTTCCTCGTCGGTCCCCCCGGCCTCGGAACCCTCGCGGACCATGTCGGCCTGCGCCCCGCCCTGCTCGTCGTCCTGGCGTGCGTCGCCTGCGCGGCCTTCCTGGCCCCCGCCGTCGACACCGGCGCCCGCGGCTCCCGCGGCGCCGGCGCGGCGTCCACGCGTGAGGGCGCCGCCGAAGCGGCCGGTCGCTGAGGGGGCCCCGGGCCCCGAAGGGCCGCCGCACGATCCTCGGCCGCCCGGCCGCCCGGCCGCTCCGCCGCTGTCGTGTCGTGCGCCGACGGCGGACAATGATGGGTATGGCGGACAGCGAACGGTACGACGACCGTCGTTTGGAGCGGGTGATCCTGGAGCTGCTCGACCGACGCGGTCCGACGGCCTCCATCTGCCCCTCCGACGCCGCGCGGGCGGTGTACGAAGGGGACGACGACGGCTGGCGCGCGCTCGTGGAACCGGCCCGTCGTGCGGCCCGGCGGCTGGTCACGGCCGGCGAGGCAGAGATCACGCAGGCCGGCCGTCCCGTCGCGCCGGCGCAGGCCCGCGGCCCGATCCGCATCCGGCGCACCCGCTGACGCCCCCGGTTCCCGGG
>NZ_JBEPBI010000289.1:0-8925 GCF_040299045.1 Streptomyces sp. NPDC001027 | reverse complement strand
CGGTGAGCGGGGTGTGGTGCGTGCAGCTGCAAGGCGGAGGAGGGCGTCGATGCGGAGCATCGGCAACCGACGACAACGCGGCAGATGCGCGTGCCGCACCCGGCGTCTGCGGCGTGATCCAAACGACAGGCCCTAGGTGGGCGCGGACCTGCGGATCTGTCAGGAGTTCGACGAGGCCGTCGATGTCGGCGTCGTGCGCTCTGCGCAGCCGGAGGCGGTCCGTGCCGATCTCCGCGGCAGACAGTGTGGGCAACGGGGTCATGCCGGTCATTGTCCTGCTCCCTCCCACCGTCGCGGGCTCACTCCGGCGGCACTGCCGGGAAGCGCAACGCGTCCACCACCACCTCGCCTTCGGTCCTCCCGGGGGTCAGCTCCTTGCTGTAGACCGTGGAACTGCGCCGGACCGTCATGCCGATCCGTTCGTACAGCGACAGCGCTCCGGTGTCGGAGTGCGTCCACAAGGTGCAGGTCCGCATTCCGCGGGTGTGGAACGTGCGGAACGCCTCCCGCAAGAGCATGCGCGCGATCCCCCGGTTGCGGTGGTCGTGCCGTACCGCGACGCGCTCGACGTACCCCTCGTCCCTGCCCGGGCCGTTCAGGGACAGCACCGCGCCGACCATCTGCCCGCCCGCGAAGGCGATCGGTGACGCCGCCGGTTCGAACGTCGCGCGTTCGACGGTGTGGCGGGCCCACTCCTCGTACGACTGCCGCCGCTGCTGCCACTCGTCGAACGCGTCCTCGGCGAGCCGGTGCACCGCGTGCGCGTCGGCGGGCCGGAACGGCCGGACCGTGACCCCCTCGGGCGGCTCGGGCACAGCCGGTTCGTCGGGCATCGCGAACTCCAGCAGCCACTCCGTGACGAGCGGGGAGTACCCGCTCGAACCCAGCAGCGCGACGGCCGCGCGATCGCCGTCCGGGACGGTCTGTGCGAGACGGTCGCCGCCCCGCTGCCGGGCCCGTGCCTCGGCGCGCGCGAGCAGTGACCGGCCGAGCCCCCGCCCTCGGTGGTCGGGGTGGACATCGACCGTGGACCGCCGCCCCCGCACCCACGCCCAGCCCGCCGGCTGCCCGCCGCGGTCGTGGACGAGCACCGTGTCGCACGCGAGGTCCAGACCCGGCTGGCCGAGATCGGCGGCGATGCCGTCGGCGTCGGTCGTGGCGCGGCCGTGCAGCCGGTGTTCGCAGGCGGCGACCAGGCGGTGGATCTCCGGGACGTCGGCGGTCGTCGCCGGGCGGCTCCGGTAGCCGGCCGGCAGGGGGAGCAAAGGGAGCAGGGGAGAGTCGGACACAGGCGAACCCTGCGCCCTCCGCGGTCGCCTGTCGACCCGATTTCCCCGGCCGGCGCGCGACGCCCGGTGTCGTCGAGCCGCGTGCCGGCGCCGACGCGTCCGGCTGCATGATGGTGACATGATCACCGTTCACCTGACGTACGAGATCGACGCCGACAAACTGGAGGACTTCGAGGAGTACGGTCGCCGCTGGGTCGGGCTGGTCGACCGCTTCGGCGGGACGCATCACGGCTACTTCCTGCCCAGCGAGGGCGACAGCGACATCGCCTACGCCCTCTTCTCGTTCCCGAGCCTTGCCGCGTACGAGCAGTACCGCACGGACAGCATGACGGATCCGGAGTGCCAGGAGGCGTTCGAGCTGGCGCGCCGCACCCGCTGCATCAGGCGGTACCAGCGCCGCTTCCTCCGCCCGCTCGACGGGGCGTCCTGATCCGTCGGCGGCACGTCCCGGGAGGCCCCGCGAGCGTCGACCGCGGGGCCCCTGGCACGTCCCGGCCGGTCAGGACAGGATCTCGACGTAACCGTCGGTCGCGTGCACGCGGATCCGCTGCCCGTCCCGGATCAGCCGAGTGGCCCCGTCCACGCCGACGACCGTCGGCAGACCGTACTCCCGGGCGATCACCGCGCCGTGCGTCATCAGCCCGCCCACCTCCGTCACCAGGCCCGTGATCCCGACGAACAGCGGCGACCAACTGGGGTCGGTGAAGGCGGTGACCAGGATGTCCCCCGTCTCGAGATCGGCCTGCGCCATGTCGAGGACGACGCGGGCCCGGCCCTCGACGACCCCGGCCGACACCGGCAGGCCGACGAGCGCGCCGGCCGGCACGTCGTCGCGCCGGTACGCCCCGGTGACGGCCTCGCCGTCCGAGGTGAGGACCCGGGGCGGCGTCAGCGCGTGGTACGACCGGAAGGCGTCCTTGCGCCGCTGGATGAGCCGGTCGTCCACCTGGTGCGTGCGCGAGGCGTGCTGGAACTCCTGGAACGTCAGGTAGAAGACGTCCTCCCCGGCGGAGAGCACACCGGCCCGCACGAGTCGTTCGGCCTCCTTCAACAGGGCCTGCTTGTAGCAGAAGTAGCGGCTGACGATGCCGTACTTGGGGTACTCCCGGTAGCCGATGAAGGCGCGGACCTGGTCGATCATCCGCTGTGTCTCGTCGGCCTTTCGGTCACCGTCGGGCAGTTCCCGCAAGCGTGCCAGCACCTCCTCCGCCTTCTCTCGCGCCTTCTGCCGGCCCTCCTCGAAGCGCCGTGCGGCGGCGCCGGGTTCGATGTTCCTGACGTTGTCGAGGATCACGGGCACGAGCGTGGCGGGGCGCTCGCGCCAACGCGGCCGCGTGATGTCGATCTCGCCGACGCAGCGCATGCCGTACCGGTCGAGGTAGGCCTCGATGGCGTCGCGCGCCTCGGCGCCGCCGGCGAGTCCGGCCAGTTCGTCGAGGAAGTCGTCGTCCTCGACGCCCTGCAGGAACGCCACGACCTCCGCGTGGGGGCGGATCACGTCCGCGACGTCGAGCAGCGCCAGTCCCATCTCCGACGTGACGTTGCCGGGCGCGGACAGGGTGAGCGTGTCGGCCGCGTTCTTCTCGCCGAGCCACTCCTGCAGCCTGTCGTTGAGCCACCAGGTGGCCTCCATCGCCACCATGATCGCCCGGATGTTCAGCGGATCGGCGATGACGCGTTTGTGCTCCTCGAAGGCCTCCGACAGGAAGTCGAACAACGCCGGTCCGCTCTTGGCGGCGATGTCGCGCTCCAGGGCGGCGACGGACGCCTCGCTGCGGGCGATCAGCTCCGCGACCACGGCCGGATCCGTCTCGGTCGGGTCCGGGCCACCGCCGACCGGCGGTCCGCCGGGAGCGGTGTCCGGGAACGACGGCACGAAGCCGTCGCGCTCGAGGACGGTCTCCAGCGCGTCCCTGGTCAGCGGATCGCCTCTGCCGATGACGTCCAGGAGACCCGCGCGGCTCGCGGGCGCGGCCAGACGCGGGGCGACGTCGACGAACAGTCGACCCCCTGCCTCGTGCATCGGGACCATGGCCGTCAGCCGCCACATGGACAGCCCCAGCGGCTTCATGGGGTCGGTCATCATCTGGCCGTGGCCGACGGAGACGTACACGTGGTTCTCCCCGTCGCCGCCCTCACGGACGGGGACGGGGAACAGCGTCGTGATCGGCCGGCTCTGGACGATCACGAAGTCACCGTCGACCAGGCACCATTCGATGTCCTGCGGGCGGCCGAAGCGCGCTTCGATCCGCCGGCCGATCCGGACGAGCCGCACCGCCTGTGCGTCCGTCAGCACCGGCTGGTCCCGGCGCCGCGGCTCGACGGCCACCTCGCGCGTGCCGCCCGCCGGCAGGGCGTGCAGGGCCCGGTGTTCTGCGGCGATCGTCCTTTCGACGACCTCGTCGCCGCGCACCCTGAAGACGTCCGGGTTCACCAGGCCCGAGACCAGCGCCTCACCGAGGCCGAAGCCGGCGTCCACGGTGGCGACCTTGCGGTTTCCGGTGACGGGGTCGGCTGTGAACAGGATGCCGGACGCCTGAGGGAAGACCATCCGCTGCACGACCACAGCAATGTGGACCGTGCGGTGGTCGATGCCGTTCCGCCGGCGGTACACCACGGCCCGCTCGGTGAACAGCGAGGCCCAGCAGCGGCTGACGTGCTCCAGCACCGCCGCCGGTCCCACGACGTTCAGATACGTGTCGTGCTGGCCGGCGAAGGACGCCGTCGGAAGGTCCTCCGCCGTCGCGCTGGACCGCACGGCGCAGGCGGCGTCCTCGCCCAGCTCGGCGAGCGCGCCGGTGATCGCGCTCGCCAACTCGCCCGGGACGGCGATCCCTTCGATGGTCCGCCGGATCTCCGCACTCAGGGCGCGGACCCCCTCCGTGTCCTCCGGATCCAGACGCGACAGCTGATCGAGCCGATCGTCCAGCGACGGCGCCTGCGCCATGACCCGCCGGAAGGCGTCCGTCGTCACGCAGAACCCGGCCGGCACCCGGATGCCCTCGATCCGCGACAGCTCGCCGAGGTTCGCGCCCTTGCCTCCGACGGCCGCGACCTGCGTCCCGTCGACGTCGCGCAGATTCCACACGTACGCTCCGCTCATTGCCGCGCCTCCGAAGCAGTCGTGTTCCGTCGCAGTGCACTGGCCGACCGGATCACCGGCGCGGACCCTCTCGACGGCCATGCCGCTCCCGCCGCCCGTCCGACGCCGTCGTCTCCCCGGTACGTCGACAACACACGCACTCGTGCCCTCATTTCCGCAGGTTGTGGCCTTGGCCGACGATTCTGCGGCACCCCCCGGGCCTTGCCGCAAGCCCCCCGGTGCGCTATACGTTGAGTAGGGCAAGGAGAGAGAACTCCTTGCCCTTGTGCGTCGGCCCGCCTGTTTCCCGGCGACGGCCGTGCGGCGCGACCACGCACTGCGGGCAGGTGGAGCCGCAGGCCCGGTCGACGGCCCGCGCGCCGATTCCAGAGGCTCGGCCTAGTCTGTAGCAAGGGGGCGATCGGGTGAATCGCGCACCGAGAGGCACCCCTGATGGACGACTACCCACTGATCGAGAACCACGGACTCATCGGTGACCTGCAGACCGCGGCGCTGGTGACCACCGACGGCAGCGTCGACTGGTTCTGCGCGCCGAGATTCGACTCTCCCAGCGTGTTCGGCGCGCTGCTGGACAAGGAGAAGGGCGGCCACTGCACGATCCGGCCGCAGCACCGGGCGTACGCGACCAAGCAGCTGTACCTCCCCGACACGGCGATCCTGGTCACCAGGTTCATGACCGAGGCGGGCGCCGGCGAGGTGATCGACTTCATGCCGGTGACCGGCACGTCGGTCATGGAGAGCCACCGACTCGTGCGCATGGTGCGCTGCGTGCGCGGCAGGATGACCTTCGACGTCGAGGTGGAGCCGCGGTTCGACTACGGACGCAAGAGCCACCGCCTGCATCTCAGCGAGCACGGAGCGGTGTTCGTCTCGGAGGACGGTGTGGAGGTCACCCTGCACCCCATCCGTGAGCCGGACGACGAGCGGCTGCTCGATCTGCTCACCGATCGGCGTGACTCCCTGCACTTCACCCTCACGCTGGAGGCCGGCCAGGAGCGCGGAATGGTCCTCGAGCGGTCGTCCGGCGGACCGCCCCGGGAGATGCGCCTCGCCGAGTACGGCCGGCTCTTCGACGAGACGGTGGCGTTCTGGCGTTCCTGGCTGCGCCAGTCGCGTTACACGGGGCGCTGGCGCGAGACCGTGGAGCGTTCCGCGATCACGCTGAAGCTGATGACCTTCGCTCCCACGGGCGCGGTGGTGGCCGCGCCGACGGCCGCGCTTCCGGAGCAGCTGGGCGGCGAGCGCAACTGGGACTACCGGTTCACCTGGATCCGCGACGCCTCCTTCTCGGTGTACGCCCTGCTCGGGCTCGGTTTGACAGACGAGGCCCGAGCCTTCATCCAGTGGCTCTCCGACCGGGTCGGGGAACACGCGGGCAAGGACGGCGACACCGGTCCGCTGAACATCATGTACGCGGTGGACGGCTCCTCCGACCTGACCGAGACGACGCTCGACCACTGGGAGGGCTACGCGGGTTCCGCGCCCGTGCGCATCGGCAACGGCGCCGCCACACAACTCCAGCTGGACATCTACGGAGAGGCGCTCGACAGCATCTACTTCGCGCACCGGCACGGTCTGCAGGTGGGGCACCATGGATGGCGGGCGATGCTCACCGACCTCGACTGGCTCGTCGACCACTGGGACCAGCCGGAGGAAGGCCTGTGGGAGACCCGCGGCGGCCGCGAGGACTTCACCTACGGCCGCGTGATGTCCTGGGTGGCCTTCGACCGTGCGCTGCGGCTCGCCGAGTCCAACGGCCGGCCGGCGGGCGTCGAACGCTGGCGCGGCGCCCGGGACGACTGCTACGAGCAGGTCATGTCCAAGGGATGGAGCGAGGGGCGTCGGGCCTTCGTCCAGCACTACGGCAGTGACGTGCTCGACTCCTCGCTGCTGCGCATGTCGACGGTCGGGTTCATCACCCCCGAGGACCCCATGTGGTCCTCGACGCTGGACGCCATGGAGGAGGAACTGGTCAGCGACAGCCTGGTCTACCGCTACAACCCCGAGGCCTCACCCGACGGTCTGCGCGGCTCCGAGGGCACGTTCTCGCTGTGCACCTTCATGTACGTCGACGCCCTGGCGCGAGCGGGCCGCACCGAGAAGGCGCGGCTCGTGTTCGAGAAGATGATGGGGTACGCGAACCATCTGGGCCTGTACTCGGAGGAGATCGACCCGACGGGCCGTCAACTGGGCAACTTCCCGCAGGCGTTCACCCATCTCGCCCTGATCGACGCGGCCATCACCCTGGACGCCGCCCTCAACCGCACGTAGGCCGGTTCGGATCACCTTCGCCGGCCGAGCAGGCGTGCCTGAGGGGGTGCCGGGAAGACCCGGCGCCCCTCAGGCCATGCCATGCCGTGACTGCCCCGGTGAGGCTTCGCAGATGAGACACACCATGCTGGGGCGTCAGGTCGAGACGACCGGCAGGGGAAGGGCTGCCTCGACGGACCAGCCTCCGTCCGGGCGAACCCCCATGGTGGCCTCGCCGCCGCACAGTGCCGCGCGTTCGCGCATCCCGATGATGCCATGGCCTGGCAGCGCGCCCGGCACCGCGTGCCTGCCTTCGTCGTCGACACGGAGGCGCACAGCGTCAGGCCGGTAGTCGACCGTCAGGGTCGCGCAGGCCGGCCGGGCATGGCGGCTGACGTTGGCGAGGGCCTCCTGAAGGATGCGGTAGGCCGTCAGGTCCAGCATGCTCGGCAGCGGCACAGGGGTACCGTTGACGACGATCTTCACCTCGGCGCCGGCCCGGCGCGCACTGTCGGCCAGTTCCTCGACGTTCGCCAGCGAGGGCGGGGCCGCGGTGTCCGCGCCGCCCCGATCGCTGCGCAGAGTGCCCAGCATGCTGCGCAGTTCGCTGAGGGCCGTGTCGATCTCCTCTCCGATCTCGTCGAGAACATCGCTCTCGGACGTCGCCGGCAGTCTTCGGACGTGACCGGCGGCGGTGATCCGCATGGCCACCGCACTCAGCCTGTTGGCGACGACATCGTGCAACTCCCGTGCAAGACGCAGCCGTTCGCTGTGCGCCGCAGCGTGTGCGTCCAGTTCGCGAAGCCGCTCAGCCTGCGCCGCCTGGGTGGTGGCCAGTTGGATCCGACCTCGTACGGTGTCAGCGACAGCGCAGAGAACGAGCGGAACAAACGTGAAGGTCATGGCGTCGTAGAGAGCCATCACGGGTGGTGTGTCGTTCTGGTTCATCATCTGGATGTGCTGCTGAGCGTCCAGTGCGACGGAGACACCGAGCAGGACGATGGCGCTGTGCCGCATACGGGCGGTGCCCTCGGCGATCTGGCTGAACACCGCCACCCACACCGAGGCCTGGGCCATGGTGGGCACCAGCCCTGCATCGGTGAGGGAGACGACCCCGACCCATGTGATCAGGTATCCCGAACCGGCGACGACCAGTGCCGCCGCCGGGCGCGTACGGCGCCACAACACGGACATGCCCAAAGAGGCCCCGGCGACGACGTTGGCTGCCGGCCCGTACATCGTCACGCCGTACCAGTAGAGGTCGCCCAGGTCGAGCGCGGCTGCCACGGCGATCAAGGCGATCACAGTCGCACGATGCGAGCGTGGAGCGTCGGGCGAACTGCTCAACGTGCCGGGCATGAGGACTCCGTTACGGCGCCCCTTCGGGGCGTTGCTGTCGTCGTGATGTCGATCCCCCGGAAAAGGAGTATCCCACTGCCGGGGCGATAGCTTTGTGCTTCATCCAGCAGGACAGATCACGAGTGTGCGGGTGGCTGGGACACCGACGACCAAGCACAGTCAGGCCTCGTCCGACAGGACATGCAGCCCGGGATTCGTTCTGCCCCTGTCCATGCCTCTCGGATCTCCACGTTGACCCCCTTCTCGGTCCGTGCGTGGGCCGAGTCGAGGATTCTTCGAGAGAACGCAATCAGGCCTTTTTCCTCACGCCTCTGCAGAAGCGCGTCATGCAGCTTCCGCCACACGTCGGCCTTGGTCCATATCAGAAAGCGCCGATGGACAGTTGACTTGGAGACCCCGAAGCACGGTGGGAGGGACCGCCAGGCGCAGCCACTGACCAACACGTAAAGGATGGCCGCGAACAGCGTTTCATCGCATCTGTTCGCCGTGCCGCCGCCCTGCCGGCGCGTTTGGTGTTCCGGGATCGCATACTTCGCCGTCTCCCACAGTCCGTGAGGCACGATCCAGTCCCATGAAACCCTGAGAGGGGGCAATTCTATGGTTCTTCCTGACGTAGAGACCAGTGGAACCGGGAACGGCCGCTCTGATCTGCAGGCCGACCGACGGCTCGTCGCTGAATTCGGCCATGGCGAGCCGATGTTCTTTTGTAGAAGGGCACACGCTTCGTCCAGCTCCATCCATGATCGAAGGGGCTGGCCAAAACTATGGGTTGAACGGCGTCGAAAACTTGCACAGGCTCAGGAACTGCACCAAGTGCTGGGACGGTTGAGGGGCAGCCCCGCCAAAGTGAGGGGAACGAGTGCCTTGACCGGAGGGGGCCTGTGCAGTCGGCGCGAGTCGGCAGAACGTCGACGTGGCCGCTCG
>NZ_JBEPBI010000288.1:0-8928 GCF_040299045.1 Streptomyces sp. NPDC001027 | reverse complement strand
GGCGTCACGACACGTCCCGTCGCCCGGCGGGCGACGCGTACTGCAACTGCCGCAGATGCCCGTGCGTCATCTGCTCACGGTCGAAACGCCGCTCGTTGAACCCGAGCATCGTCAGCAGGCCCCTCGCGCTGACCGGCCGCCGGGAGGCGCCGGGCGCCACCCGCAGGGGCATCCGTCCCGGTTCCGCCCACCGCAGCATGCCCGCCGCATCGACATAGGCCCGGGACTTGTTGGCGTTGTCCTGATGGAGGCAGTACGGCACGTCCAGATGACCGCGGCCGAAGGCCCGCACCAACGCCTCGCCGACCGTCGGCGCCATCTCCAGAGTGCTGTCCACCAGCAGCCGCGCCTCCTCGTAGATCCCCGAGTCGGTCGCCACGACGTCCGGAGCACGCTCCGCCTCGTCCCTCGCGATGGACGCGGCGAACTCCAACGCGTCCACGTTCTCGGCGATCGTCGGGATGCGGTGCGCCTCCGCCGGCGTCTTCACGATCAGCCGTTCGCTGCCGGTGTGCACGGCGAGCCGCACACTCTCCTCGAGGATCCGGTACGAACCCACCGACGTGCGGGGGAACACCCCCATGAAGGTGTAGAGCACGACATGCCAGTCGGCCCGCGCCAGCCGCTCGCCGGCCAGCCGGCGCAGCGCGGCGATCGCCTCCATGTCCTGCCCCGGATGCGTCTGCTGGGCATAGCTCAACGAGATGTCGCTCAGACCGTGTTCCCTGAAGAACAGCGCCTCCAGCACACTGAGCGCCACCAGCAGGCTCGGCGGACACAACTGCCCCAGCATGCAGCCGCCGAAGCTCTCCAGATGCATCGGATCGGGCTGCGCCGCGATCAGCTCGCAGCACCGCGCCCAGGCCTTGACCGCCTCGCTGATCGGCGCCCGGCTGTACGGCAGGCAGTACGACACCGGGCCGCCCTCGGTGGCGTCCACGCCGGCCTCGACCATCGCCCGGAACAGCGGATACGGCAGCGCCGAACCGTGGCGTACCTGCACCGGGAAGTCCGGCCGCGACACCGAGCCCAGTAACTCCCGGGTGGCCTCGGGCCCATGGGCGACCAGCGGGAACCCGTTCAGCTCGGCCCCCGTGCGCAGTGCCTGGCGTGCGGAGTCGTGGTCGTTGACACGGGTGTAGCTGTCCAGGGTGATCGTGCCGATGGCGGTGGCGTGGGCGCCTCTCACGCCCATCAGCCCTTCACGCATGGTGGCCAGGTCCGCGAACCCCATACGGGGCTGCACGACCAGCCGACCTCGGGCGTGCGCCTCTCGGACGTGACGCGAGAAGCGTCCGCGCGGGAGGACCTGCGGTGCATACCGCTCCGGAATCCTCGCGACACCGCTCATGCGGCTGCCCTCGCCGGCTCCAGAGCGGGGCGCTCGGCGCTGTCGAGTGAGCCCAGGAAGTCCTGGAAGGCGTCGATCCCGGCGTCGGCCTCGAAGACCGCGTCGAAGCCGCTGAGCGCCAACTCCTCGGCGAACACGATGTTCTCCGCGCCCCGGACGCCGAGCTTCCCCCCGATCACCACCCGCAGGTCCGCCAGGTCCGGCTCGCTGCGGATACGGCGGATGAGCCGGAGGCCGTCGAGGTGGCCGTGTCCGTTGACCGTGCTGATGACGAGCGCGTCCGGCCGCGACGTCCGGCACTCCTCGATGATGAGGTCGTCGGGCACGCACGCGCCGAGATTGGTGACCTGCGCGCCCTGCTCCTCCAGCAGCAGCTGGAGGAAAACGAGATTCCACATATGGGCGTCGGACGAGACGCTCGACACGACGAACCGTTTGGCCGGGAGTACGACCTGAGGGGACATAGGGATTCTCCTTGCCGTATTTCTGGGAGTGCACAACATTCTTCACGTCGCTCGAGAAGGAAGTCCAGAAATCCCGTTCGGCTCTGCAGATGACCTTTATCGACTTCATCGATCGATAAAGTCGAAACATTCATATGCAGCATGCGGGCCGCTCATGAAATCCAGGCACTCCACCGCTTCTCGCGGATGCCGTCAGGACTCCTGGTACTCCCGGCTCAGGAAGTCGATGACCTGCTCCACGAACACCCGGCGTTCCCGGGACAGCTGCGCCCCCTTGCGCCAGGCCAGCTGGGTGAACAGCTCGAAGGGCGGCTCCCATGCCAGCGGCACCAGCGTCCCGGCCGACAGCTCCTGACCGACCGTCATCCGCGGCAGCAGACTGATCCCGAGGCCGGCGCCGACACCGCGCTTGATGGCCTCGATGTTGCCGAACTCCAAGAACGGCACCGGCTCGCCCGTGCCGTCGTTGAGCTCCGCCTCCAGCAGCTCCCGGTAGGCGCAGCCCGCCTCCGGGGCCAGCACCGACTCCTGCCGCAGATCGTCGGTCGCCACCTTCGACGCCCCGGCGAGGCGATGCCCCGGCGACGCCACCACGACGAGCGGCTCCACGCCGAGCACCTCGCTGTGCACCCCGGAGTGCTGCGTCTCGGCCTCCATCAGGAAGCCGGCGTCGAACAGCCCCTGGCGCAGCGAGTGCAGCGTCTCCGCGCACAGGCTCGGTCGCAGGGCGATCTGCAGCCGGGGGTAGCGGTGGTGGAAGTACTCGAGCACCGGCGGCATCCGGTACGAGGTGATGCTCTCCATCGTGCCGATGGCCAGCACGCCCTCGGGCTGCGCGTCCGGGGACGCGGCGCCGCGTGCCTCGTCCGCCAGGGCCAGCATCTGTCCTGCGTAGGGCAGCAGTCGCGTTCCCGCCGGGGTCAGCTTCACCTTGCCCCCGAACCGCTCGAACAGCTCGCCCCCCAGGGACACTTCGAGACTCTGGATCTGCGCGGTCACCGAGGACTGCGCGTAGTTCAGTTCGGCCGCGGCCCGGGTGAAGCTTCCCAGCGCGGCCACGCGGTGAAAGGTTCGGAGTTGCCGGATGTCCATGGTGGTCTCTCCCGGAGGGACTCGACGGAGACGACCCGAGTGGTCGACACCCCGAGCCTGTCGACCGCCCCCTTCCCCGGGAAGAACCTTCAGCTGGCACACAGTGCCCACGACAGCAATGTGCCGGACCCGGCTCCGCGTGGTGGAGAGGAGCGCGGCGCGGGGGAGAGGCCGCCGCCGGAAGACGTTTTTCCGCTCGACTGCGTTCACCCGTTTTCTCGGGCGGACGACGACTGCGCGACCCGGCGACGCGGAATGGTCCTGGCGGTGAATTGCTGAACCCGTCACCTGTTTCACACCGGCGCCGAACGGGTCGATTTCACGCGGGTCTATTTCGCGTGGGTCGACCTATGGCCGGTCGCGGAGTCAGTGCGTGGTCGCCGCGGGCGTGCTCTTCTTACGTGCACGGTAGGCGGCCGCCTTGATCTTGTTGCCGCAGGAATCCATGCCGCACCACTGCCGGCGCATGCCGCGCGAGCGATCGATGTAGACGCGCGTGCACTCGGGGTTGCCGCACTCCTTCATCAGCGGGACGTCGGGGCCGCTGAGCAGCTCCACGGCGAGCCGGGCCACAGTGGCGAGCGCCTGCCCGGGGGTGGCGTCGGTGTGCCGCCCCGCCAGGGTGAGTTGGGGTGTCGCGGGGGCTTTGCGTGCCTCGGCGTTGACCACGGCCAGCGCCCCCCGGTCGAAGTCCTCGCGGAGGCGACGGTTGGTGATCAGCCGGTACACGGCCTCGCGCAGCACGATCGCCTCGCGGACGTCGTCCTCGTCCGCAGGGGGGATCACGTCGACAAGCCCCGACTCCAGGTACCAGGCATCGAGCCGCTCAGGCGTCGCGAACATCTCGAAACGGGTTGAGCGCCGGGCCCTCAGGGTGGCCGCGAAGTCGAGGACAGGGTGTCCGCACACGAAGACGTGGTCAAGATTCACGTCACCATTCTGACGGGTGACCGTCCGGTGGGGCAAGCATCCGTGCCCCGCTCGGGCGGCGACCGTCACGCTCGGGGCGTCATCGTGCCTGCAGGGGCCCGGCGAGCGACCTGCGCAGGGACGCCGGGGCGACGACCGGCAGCAGCGCTGCCAACAGCCGGCCCTTGAGCGCGCTGGGCCGGCGCGTCAGTTCCACGTCCACCCGGGTTCCGTCCGGCTCGGCCGTCGTCCGGAAGACCCAGCCGCCGCCGGCTCCGAAGAGCTTGGAGTCGAGAGTGGTGACGGTGACGGTGTCGCCGCCCGGTTCCCACTCGTAACGCGCCCGTTCCCAGGCGGCCGCCGTTCCCTCGGTGACCTCGGCCCAGGTGTCCCCGAGTCCGTGCACCTCGAAGTGGTCGGCGTCGATGGTGGACCAGACGCGGGCGCGCGAGGGGCTGAAGTCGGTCAGGACGTCGAGCACGCCCTTCGGGTCGAGCGTGGAGACGAGGTGGAGGCGTACGACGGTCATGGGGTTTCCTCACTGATGCGTGATGGCTCTGGCGGCCGGTGACGCGGGATCCCGTGGCCTGCGTCACCAGTCAAGGCGGTGAAGTGTGCGGTCGGGGTCGCGTCGCCGGCGTCGTGGGCTCGGTCGCGGGGCGGACGCGGTGTCTCAGAGGCGGTCGGCGTCCACGACCGCCTGCGCGAACGCGCTGGGTGCTTCCTGCGGCACGTTGTGTCCGACGTTCGCGAGGGTGCGGTGGTCGTAGCGGCCGGTGAAGCGGTGGCGGTAGGCGGAGCCGTCGCCGGGCGGGGTGAAGGGGTCCAGGGCTGCGTCGAGCGTGACGGTGGGAACACCGATGGAGGGCTGGGCGGAGAGCTGCCTCTCGTAGCGGTCGTAGCGCTGCTCGCCCTCCACGAGGCCGATGCGCCAGCGGTAGTTGAAGAGGACGACGGCGGCGTAGTCGGGGTTCGTGAAGGCCTCGGCGGTGCGTTGGTAGGTGGCGTCGTCGAAAGCCCAGTCGGGGGAGACGAGCGTCCATACGTAGCGGCACAGCGCGATGCGCTCGGTGACGTCCTCCATGGCCTTCTTGCCGCGATCGCTGGCGAAGTACCACTGGTACCACCAGTTGTGCTCGACGGCGGGAGCGGCGGGCTCCAGCTGCGCCTTGCGGTCGGTGATGAGGTAACCACCGGTGGAGAGCAGGGCTTTGACCCGTTCCGGCCACAGGGCGGCGATGATGTCGGCGGTCCGCGAACCCCAGTCGAAGCCCGCCAGCACGGCCCTGTCGATCTTCAGTGAGTCCATGAAGGCGACGATGTCCAGGGCGACCGCGGACTGCTCCGCGGTGCGCGGGGTGTGCCGGGAGAGGAAACGGGTGCCGCCGTGGCCCCGGAGATACGGCACGAGGACGCGATAGCCCCGGTCGGCGAGGATCGGGGCGACGTCGACGAAGCTGTGGATGTCGTAGGGCCAGCCGTGCAGGCAGATGACGACGGGCCCGTGGGCGGGCCCGGCCTCGGCGTAGGCGATCTCCAGGAGGCCTGCCCTGACGTGCTTGAGCGCACCGAAGCCGGTGTGGGTCCCGGAGGGGACGGCGGACGCGGCGGACGCGGCGGACGTGGCGGGAGCGGTCATGCCGTGCGTCCTGGCCGGTGTGGTCGCGGCAGAGGCGTTGGCCGGCAGACCCGACAGTGCGAGCGCTGCCGCGCCGGTGCCCAGTCCGACGGTCTTGCCGAAAGTGCGCCTGTTGAACATCTGTACTCCTTCGTCGCGCCGCTGTAGCCGGCCGAGGACCGATGCGCCGGGGATCGACGCGCCCGGCGCCGATGCACCGGTCTGCGGTCTGGCGGCCCTGGACGCGATGACATTTGCACGGCTGTCGTCACCAGTCAAACCGGTGATGCCGATTTTGCGCCAAAGGGATGCCGGGGAGCCGCGTTGCGGCCGTACAGGCATGACTCGAAGAACTCGCCGAGCGGTAGCTCTTGTTGAGCCCGTAGCGCGGGCGACCCTTCCCTGCGTACGAGACCCCGACGGTGATGAGTCCGCCGGAAAGTCGATCGCGTGACGTCACCTGCTTGACAGGTGATGACCTCGGTGCGCACGCTGATGACCGCCGAGTGAGGCGCCGGGGTGATGCGACCCCGATGGAGAAAAGGGACTGGCCATGAACGAGATACTCGCGACCGACACCGCCGCCGACGCACGTCACCTGCGCTACGGCAGCCTTCCTGAGCGCATCCGCTTCGAGGACATGACGGAGGAAGTGGCGACCGAGCCGGGAGGCCGCAACGACCTCTACGACCCGGACGGTTCGTCGAAGTTCTACTCCTGCCTCGCGCTCGACCTGGGGCTCTAGGCGTGTTTCCTGACGTCCCGCCGGCCTGGCGACGCCGTCGGGAGAGCGCACGCGCACGGCTGTGCCAGGAAGGCGGCCGTGCCGGAATCCCTGGACCCGCCGGACGCGTCACCGCTTCGTAAGGCCTCGTGGGCGCGTCGAACCGGGACAAAACCGCGTACACGCGAGACGCTGCCCGTCATGAACACACCCCCTCCCCACCGCTTCGACGATCTCAGCGCGCTCTACGTCAACTGCACCCTCAAGCCGTCCCCCCAGCTCAGCCACACGCAGGGGCTGGTGGACAGGAGCCGCGCGATCATGGAGGCGCAGGGTGTGGCGACGGAACTGATCAGGGCCGTCGACCACGACATCGCCACCGGCGTGTATCCCGACATGACCGAGCACGGCTTCGCCGCCGACGAGTGGCCGGCGCTCTACGAGCGGGTCATGGCCGCCGACATCCTGGTCCTGGCCGGACCCATCTGGCTGGGCGACAACAGCTCGGTGACCAAGAAGGTCGTCGAGCGCCTCTACGCCTGTTCCTCGCTGCTCAACTCCCAGGGCCAGTACGCCTACTACGGTCGGGTCGGCGGCTGTCTGATCACCGGGAACGAGGACGGCGTCAAGCACTGCGCGATGAACGTCCTCTACAGCCTGCAGCACCTCGGCTACACGATCCCGCCCCAGGCGGACGCCGGCTGGATCGGTGCGGCCGGCCCCGGTCCGTCGTACCTCGACCCCGGCTCGGGCGGCCCCGAGAACGACTTCACCAACCGCAACACGTCCTTCATGACCTGGAACCTCATGCACATGGCCGCCCTGCTCAAACGCGCCGGGGGCATCCCCGCAACGGGCAACCAGCGTTCGCAATGGGACGCGGACTGCCACGCAGGCGCCGACAACCCCGAGCATCGCTGAAGCCGTGCCCGTGTCCGTCGGCGTGGGACGTGAAGCGCGACGAGATCCGTCTCGACCGGGTGGGGCGCTGCCGCGTCGGCATGCCCGGCCCGAGGCGCCGTCGCCGGGCCGGTCGAGCATCGGCGGCGGCCGGGACGCGGCGCGGCCCCGGTCGGTGCGTGCGGGTGTTCCGTGTGTCCCTCGCCCGCAACGGGGCCCCGCGCTGTTTGAATCCTCGTATGACCAAAAGTGAGGATTCAGTTCTTTTCGGTAATCGATTTCTGACGATGCCCGCTCCCTCGGAGACCTTCCCCGAGGAGGGCATGACCGCGACCGATGCGATGCGGCTCGTGGACGTGGATCTCGCCATGGAGGGCGATCCGCAGCGCAACCTCGCCACGTTCGTCACCACGTGGATGGAGCCGGAGGCGCAGCGGCTGATCGCCGAGAACCTGCACCGCAATTTCATCGACCATGCGGAGTACCCCATCTCCGCGGACATCGAGCAGCGCTGCGTACGCATGCTCGCCCATCTCTTCCACGCGCCGGGCAGGACCACCGGCTGCCGGACGCAGGGCTCGTCCGAGGCGATCATGCTCGGCGCGCTGTCGCTGAAGTGGAAGTGGCGCAAGCGCCGCCAGGCGGCCGGTCTGTCGACGGACCGGCCCAACCTGGTCTTCGGCGGTGACGTCCACGTCGTGTGGGAGAAGTTCTGCCGCTACTTCGACGTCGAGCCGCGGATCGTGCCGCTCGCCGAGGGCAAGTACACGATCGGGCCGGAGGACGTCGAGCCCCGCATCGACGAGAACACGATCGGCGTCGTCGCCGTCCTCGGCACCACGTTCACCGGACACAAGGACGACGTCGTCGGGATCGACGCCCTCCTGAGGGACGTGCGCACCAAGCGCGACCTCGACATCCCGATCCACGTCGACGGCGCCAGCGGGGCATTCGTATGGCCCTTCCTGTACCCCGACTCGAAATGGGACTTCAGGCTCGAGCAGGTCCGTTCGATCAACGCGTCCGGCCACAAGTACGGCCTGGTCTACCCGGGCATCGGATGGCTCGTCTTCCGCGAGGAGTCCGACCTGGCCGAGGACCTGGTGTTCTACGAGAACTACCTGGGCAAGACCGACGCGACGTTCACCCTGAACTTCTCCACCGGCTCCTCGATGGTGCTCGCGCAGTACTACAACTTCGTGCGGCTGGGGCGCCAGGGCTACACCTACGTCATGAAGATGATGCAGGACAACGCCCGGGCGCTGGCGGACAACCTGCGCGGCGGCGGTCGCTTCGAGGTGATCGGGAGCGATCTCGAGCAACTGCCGCTGGTCGCCTTCCGTCTCGCCGGTCAGCACTCGTACGACGAGTCCGACATCGCCTGGCAGCTCTCGGCCGAGCGTGGATGGATGGTGCCGGCGTACACGCTCCCGCCCGACGCGCAACGGGTGAAGATCCTGCGCGCCCTGGTCAAGGAGACCCTGAGCCGCGAGCAGGTCGATCGCCTCAGCCAGGACATCGAGGACGCCTGCCGCACCTTGGACGACAAGGGCGCCGCCCACGGGATCGAGCGGAACCAGGTCAAGCGCGGCACCGGCTACTGACGACACGCGGCGAAGCGGTGTCCGCACATCCGTGTCCGGGCTCGAATCCCCCTCCCCGAGCCTGTTTCGACGCCGCCTTCGATCACCGGTCTCCCTCATGCGCCCGGGCCGCCTCAGCGCCGACCTCGGCCCGTTCGGTGTCCTGCGCCGCCCGGAGCCGGGCGGCGCCCTGGCAGTCCCATCCCTTTCCGAGGGCGCCCCCGCACACACCACCCTGTCCTACCGCACGTGTCTCGGAGCCCAGCACGTGGCCGTCACCCACCGCG
>NZ_JBEPBI010000287.1:0-9010 GCF_040299045.1 Streptomyces sp. NPDC001027 | reverse complement strand
CCACCCCCCAGGTCATCCGATCGACAGGGGGCAACAGTCATGCCGGGCCCGGAGGCCAGCGGCCCTGTTGCAGGACCGCGAAAAACATAACGGGGTAAACCCCACCCCCGCTGAGGGGCCCTCCTCGCTGCCGAGGGGTGGTCGGGTTGGTTACCGTCCCTCTGTCGATTCGTAGCTCCCGCGAGGTACCGAACTCATCCGCCGGGACTATGTCGTACGACCCATAGCGCAACCCTTGGCGCAACATCCAGCGCAACAGATGGGCGCGCCCCCTGGCGCAACCTGGGGCTCCTGGTCGTCCGAGGCGCGCGGTCACGCGGCCTGGACGGCTCGCCGGGTGCGGGCCGCTGCTGCAGATACAGGCGTCGCTTCGGCATGCTTCCGGCGTACTGCCGCGAACCGAGTGCGCCCAGTCGCACGTCAACGGCGCCCCCGCCACGGGATCCACACGCACCCTACGGATCGCGTCGGCTGTTGGTCAGCAGGGTGCTCAGGTACCAGGTGTGCGCGCTCAGAAGTTTGATGGCGCGGTCTGTGCCGCCCGGAAGGAAAGGCAAGAAGACCAAGGCTGGGACCGCCGCGGCGAGGGCGACCAGCACGGCGGGGCTGAGAAGGGCGACGAGCAGGACGCGCTGGAGCGCGCCGACGGTGCGGGCGGCGGGGAGCCAGGGTGGAAGCATGGACGTCTCCTGCGTCAGGGCAACATGAGTCCGAGGTGCGTCACTCGTCAGGCGCGGGATTGGCAGGCGCGCCGAACCTGTTCGGCGCCGAGTCGCTTGACCTTGCGGCGGACCCGCTCGCCGAGCGCCTCCGAGTCGGTGGCATAAGTAGCGCCCGAGAACACCTCCGGGTGAGTGGCTGCAGCAGCCGCTGCAGCCTCGGCCCAGGTGGCACCTTCTCCTTCGGCGTACGCGAGTGCTACTAAGCGTTCGGCTTGTTTCAGGCCGTGGAGTACGCGGTTGAGCCGGTCGTCCTCGAACACACCGCCCGACGTGTGTGCGAGCAGGTCGACTTCGGCGGCGACCAGGTCGTACAGCGACAGTCCGCTGCCGAGGTCGGCATCCAGCGACAGCACTCGCCCATGCCGGGTACGGCGTCGCCATAGCGGAATCGACTGCCGGTGCAGGGCGCGCGCCTCTGCCTTGAGGACGCCTAGGACCGTGGGGGGCAGCTTGTCGCCGGGGACCTTCAGGGAATCGCCGCACCAACTGCCCAACAGAGCGGTGGATACGGCCTCCCGCCAGCGCTCGCTGCGCGGAAGCAGCAGCACCCGTGCACCGAAGCGGTCCAGCTTAGGCAAGCAATCATCGAGATGAGGAAAGTCACCGGAGGACCAATCAACGTCCCCACGGGCAAGGGAGCGAGCTCGAAGCGCTTCCACCACGTCGGGCACACGAGAACCGGATGGTATTTGGAAGGGGGCCTTGTCCCAGGAATAGGGCACGCGGACGGTGCCGTCTTCGTCGGCGATGACGTGGTGTACCCAGCCCCCCGAGGGATAGGGGGTGGTGTGGACGGTCTCGGTCATGGCGCAGGCTCCTTGCTGTGGAGTGCCGGTCTCCCTTCGGTCCTGCGCGGAGGCACGACCAGCAAAGAATTTTATTTCCTTCCTGCGGTGCAGGTCAGGCGTGCGGCCGGGCGCCCCGTGTGTTGAGGAGGCCGACGAACTCCACGTCGGTTGCAGCCTGGCCGGTGGCCGCGTGCGTGCTCCGCGTCGAAGGATTCCTGGTCCAGAGCGGGGAGGTTCGTGGAGCAGGGCGGCCGCTGGCATTAATCACAAGTCCTGGGTTTTGGCACAGATCTTGGCGAATCATCGCAGAGCGTGACGTCGTTCTTCGATTGCGAGGAACCGGTGCGTGCGAGACGGCATACGGGCCTAGGCGTCAGACCGATAGTGACGCTCCATCAGGTGCATTCTGTTCGCCGAGCCGTTCTCCCGGCTGGCTTCCCTCGAACAGCTTCACCGGGTAGGGACTGACCGTACGGGCTGGCCCTCGTGAGGCGCTGCCGGGCCCTTTCTCTGTTCTGGAGCAGCCTTGCCGGACGTGGTGCTTCTCAGCTGGTCGTCGGAAGCTCAGGGTCGGCCTGTCGGGCGCGCCGCTGCGCACGTATGCCGGTGCCGGGCTTGTCCTGGGCCGACCAGTCCGGTTCGTCCCCGGGGTCCTTCGTCGCCACCTTGGTCGCCTTCAGCCCGGCGGCTCGGGCCCGGGTGTGCTGACTCGTATCGCATGTCAGAAACCGAACGTCGCGGCCGGCCAGGCCCTGGATGGCCACGGTTCGGTCGATGATCTCGTCGTCGGCGCGGTCCAAGCGGACGTGGCCGGGGGGATCGAGGACGATCTCCACGGTGACCCTGTCGCGGGTCTCGCCGTCCTGGGGGGTGTGTGCACCCTCGTTTAGGAACCCGTGCGTGTGGCCGTCGAGGACCTCGTCGAGGCGGCCGAGCGTGTGGGCTGCACGCCAGCGGGCTCGGTGTTTACTGGCGTCCTTGAGGTCGTCCAGTTCGTCGACCACCACGATCGGGAACAGCAGGCGCACGAATTCCCAGCGCCGTACGTCGAGGATCTTGTGCAGGTTGAGGTCGGCCAGCTTCACTTCGTTCTGGATGTAGAAGCTGGAGTCGGCGACGACGAAGGCCTCCCTCATGTTCCACTGGCTGATCTGCGTGTCCAGCGCGTCCACGGCCGCCTCGAAGGCTTCGATGCGTTCGGCCACCTCAAGTTGCACGAGACCGTTCACCAGACGCTGCTGGGCGGAGCCGGCGAGTGTGCCGCAACTGGCCAGCAGGGCCTTGTACCGGGCGGTGAACACGAGTTGTTCGAGGTCCCTGTCACTGACCTGGGAGCGCAGCATCCGTGCCGCCTCGGTGGCCCACTCCAGGTACGTCAGCAGCCCCTCGAAGGCGTTGCCGTAGGACCGTTGCAGGTTCTGCGCCGTGGTGTGCACATCGCTGAGGACTTTGCGAATGTTGATCCGGTCTGCGCCCCGACGGGGTGATATGAGCATGCGCTGATCATGTCAGCGCGGCCCGATGGAGCGCCTCGGTTTTCCCAACACGGCCGACATCACCGGGTCCCATCGGAGGGGATTGTGAGTGGCTCACGAGGCACGTCGGAAGACGGTGGCCGGGCCGATGAAGCGGGGGCCGAACTTGTCGCGGACGCGGTCAATAGCCGCTTCGGCGACCAGTCGGGCTTCGCGGGTGTCGTCGAGGCTGATCTGCTGAGTGACCTGGTCGGCGTCGATCAGGTCCTCTCCCTTGAGCGCCAGGGCGGTCAGGCGGCCGCGTTGCAGGCCGGCGGCGTCCATCAGCCGGTAGACGAGGGTGCGCAGGTCGTCGTCGTGCGCGGACGGCTCTGCGAGTCGGCGGGTCTTCTCCCACGAGGTGCCGCCGGCGAACTTCAGCACCAACGTCAGGCCACGGGCTGCCTGCCCGCGCCGGCGCAGAAGGTGTCCGAGCTGGACGACGAGGTCGAGCAGAGCGGCGCGGACGTCGGCACCGTCCAGGGTGTGGCGGGGGAAGGAGCGGCGCACGGTTGCGGCGGCGGGCAGGGTGCGCGGGGTGACGGGGCGGGGGTCGGTGCCGCGGGCGCGGTCGGCGGCAGTGCGGCCGGCGCCCCTGCCCAGCAGGCGCTGGACGGTCTCGGTGGGTATGGCGGCGAGCAGGCCGATGGTGTGGATGCCGTAGTCGTGGAGTGCGGCTGCTTGGCGGGGGCCGATGCCGTGCAGGGCGTCGACCGGCAGCGGGCCCAGCCAGTCGGTGACCTGGTCGGGGGCGACGGCGAGGACGCCGCCGGGCGCGTGGATCTGGCCGGAGGCGGTGGCAGCGACGGTGATGGACGGCCCGACACCGATGCGCAGGTCGACTCCCAGGCGGGACAGGGTGCGCACCCGCAGTACCTCCCCCAGCTGGCGGGCATCCGTGCCGTGGTAGCGCAGGGCGCCTTTCAGTTCCATCAGGGCCGCGGTCGGAGGCAACGCCTGCACGACCGGGGACATACCCGCCATCTCCTCCAGGACCTGCCGGTAGGTCTCCTCCGGCAACCGGTCGGGGCAGCGCACATGCATCACCGTGCTCTGACCCGTCGCCTGCTGCTGTCCCGTCATGACGTGCACCTCCGACCCTCACGTTATCGAACGGAAAATCGAACACACTAGGCCGGAGCTTCGATCATGGCCATAGAATCAAAAATGTGTTCGACGATCTGCCGCCCGATCTGGAGCGCCTGCACACGCTGCGGGTGTGGCACGCCATGTGGCTGGCCCGCATCGACGCGAAGATTAAAGCTGTGCGGCAGCGGCAGACTGAGATCGAGCGGGGCCGGGCGCGCCGGCCGCCGCGGCGTCGAGCTCAGCATCGGCGCCGGCCGGCCGCCCGTGCAGGTGCATGCCGGCGACTGTTGCGCGGCGGGCAAGCGCCGTCGGCCCGTCGACCGCGTCGCCTGCTCGCCGACGGCCTGCGCGCCTGTACGCACTGCCGGCCCGACACCCGCCTGAACGTCATCGACTTGTCCGACGGCCCCACCCCGCCACAGCGCCCCTGCCGTCGGAAGGACACCACCGATGCACCCCGCTCCCCCACCACCGATCACCGAGCCCGACCCGTCCGCCCTCGTCTGTCTGGGCAGCCAGGTCGGACCCTGTGCCGTCTGCCAGCGAAAGACCCACAAGTACGGGCACGGCGGCATGCCGCTATGTAAGTGGTGCGCGGCGCCCGTTCTTGACCAGTGGGGTACGCGCGTGCGTCGCCTCAGCAGCCGCCCCTGACCCGCGTCCGACGGCCGGCCGACGGCGGCATCAGTCGGCGGAGGGGATGCGGGCGCCGAGTTCCCGCACCAGGCGGTCCGCCACCCCCGCTACCGTTCCGCCTTCCTGCGCCACCGTGCGCAGCACGTGGAGCAGGTCGTACGCCTCGTCCAGTGTCAGCAGACGGAGCCGCTCGACGTCGTGTTCCACGGGGGCGAAGTCGATCTCGTCGAGGTCAAGGCAGTCATAGCCGTCCATGAGCTGGGCAACGTCCTCGGAGGTGCGCAGGTCACGGCGGAAAACAGTTGCGGCCCCGCGCGGCGTCGTCGCCGGCCCGGGGCCGCGGAGGAAGGGGTGTGGTCGTGGAGGGCGGTCGCCTGCGCGGCGAAAGGGCTCTGCGTTGCTTCAGCCGGACGATCGGCCCGGCCGGCATTCCCCGCCCTCATCGTCGGGCGGGGCTCCCGTCCCGGCTCGGGGGAAACACGGAACGGGAGTCCCGCCTCCATCTTCCCCGCCGGGCGGCCGTTCGGATGCGTCACGCGCTGCGCGGTCTGCGCGCAGCCGTCTTCTTCGCGGCCTTCTCGGCCCCGGTCGCCTTCTTCGAGCCTGCCGCCGTCTTCCTGGCCGGCGTCTTCTTCGCGCTCCTCTTGGCCGTGGCCTTCTTCTGCGGCTGCGCGAGGTCGTGGACGTCGGCGCCGACGGTCTCGCCGCGGGAGGCCTGCGCCTTGCGCACCGACTCCTGCAGCGCGGCCATGAGGTCCAGGACCTCGCCTGGCTCCTTCGGTTCCGGCCCCTCGGGCAGCGGCCTGTCCTCCCGCTTGGACTCGATGATCTTCGCCACGGCCTCGGTATAGGAGTCGCGGAACTCGTCCCCCTCGAGGTCCTCGCGGGCCATGGTCTCCATCAGCGCCAGAGCGCCCTCGATCTCGCCGTCGGAGACCTCCACCGCCGGCGGCAGCAGCTCGGCGGGGTCGCGGATCTCGTCCGGCCAGCGCATCGCGTGCAGCACGATCGCGTCCTCGCGCACCCGCAGCAGCCCGAGGCGTTCGCGGCCCGACCACGCGTACTTGGCGACCGCGACCTTCGCCGAACGCGCCAGGGCCAGGCGCAGCAGCTTGTAGGGCTTGGCCGCGACCTGCCCGGCCGGCTGCAGGTAGTAGCCCTCCGCGATGCGGATCGGGTCCACCGACTCCAGCGGCACGAACGCCTCGATCTCGATCGCCTTGGCCGTGGGCAGCGGAAGGTCGCGCAGTTCCTCGTCGCTGATCGGGACGACCTGGGTTTTCGTCATCTGGTAGCCCTTGCCGATCTCCGTCTGGGAGACCTCGCGGTCCTCGATCTCGCACACCTTGCGGGTGCGGATCCGGCCCATGTCCTCCAGGTGGTACTGGTGGAAGTGGATGCTGTGGTCCTCGGTCGCGCTGACCACGTTGATCGGCACCGTGACCAGGCCGAAGCTGATCGCGCCGGACCAAATCGTTCGGGGCATGGCTGACCTCCGCGACGGCCCCGAGCACCTCCCAGCCTACGAACACCAGCAGCTCCCGGCACGGGGGCTGCCTTCGGACGTGAAGCGGCGCGCGACCGGACCGCACCGCCGGGTCGCGCGCCGCCGACATGTCACGCCGCGCAAGCGATCCCACATCGCTCACGGGCTCAGAAGGCTGGTCGGGTCAGCGACGGAAGTCGCCGCCCTGGTGGTGACGGCGGTCGCCGCCGTGGTGACGGCGGTCGTCCCGGGACCCCTCGTCGCCGGAGCGGCCGTCGTGACGGCGGTGGCCCCAGGACTCCTCATCGGCGGAGCGGCCGTGGTGGCGGCGGTGGCCCCAGGACTCCTCGTCGACGATGCGACCGTCGTCGTTGCGCAGGGTGGCGGTGTCGTGGTCGTTGCTCCACACGTAGGCGCGGCGGTCCTGGTAGAGGTCGGTGCGGGTGTCGCGGCCGACGCCGGTGTGGATGCGGACGGTGGCGCGGCCGGCCAGGCGGTAGTCGTCGAAGGTGTAGGTCTTGCCGGAGGCGTCCTCGAGGGTCCAGCCGTCGAGGTTGACCGTGTGGCGGGTGGTGTTGGTGAGCTCCACCCACTCCCTGTTCAGCGAGCGGTTGGAGCGGTCGTCGGGTCCCGGGGAGTCGGCCTGGACGGCGGAGATCTCCACCCTCTCCCGAGCCGGACGATGATCGGCCGCGGACGCCGGCAGCGCCGCCACCGAGACGAGGGCGCCCGCCGCGAGAGCGGCGGCAGCGAGGCGACGGGCGGTGACGGAAGCGGAAGCGGACACGAGTCTCCCTGACAGTGCGGGCACCCCCTCCACGAACGGCCCTGCGGCCGACGCGGGTGGGATGCGGTGTGCGGGCGGCGGCCGGACCGGCCGCGCATACACACTCTGTCCACTTCGCGTGGGATTTGGGCAGAAAACATGGCCCGTGTTACCTGTTGCCCATATTTCCATGACTCTTGATTGCATTCTCCATCTATGTCGCTGGTGCGTGGGGTTGACGGCGTGCCAGGTCCGGTCCCCTTGGGGGCGTTGGTCGGACCCTCGCGCTTGCCAGGTCACGCCACCCCAGCGCGGCGCGGACCGTCACTCGAAAGTGCGTAACAGCCCTACCCCGTGAGCTCGGCACGCTAGACGTCGGGATATTCGGGGGTGCCGCCCGGGGAATCGGTGCGGATCAGGGTCCGGCGCCCGCGCCGACGTCGACCTGCGCCCAGGAGATCCACGAGGGGCCTCCAGATCGTGGAGAACTGGAACAGCGCGAACAATGATCTCTTCTACGGCAAGGACGGTGATCTCGCCGGCCAGCCAAGGAATCCCAGGAGGTGTCCATGCTCGCCCTCCACCTACTCCAGTTCCGCCCTGGTCCATGTCAATACGCTGCTGATGCAGCAGGTCCTCGCTGACCCGAAGCGGGCCGACACCCTCACCGCCGCAGACCGGCGGTCCCTGCCCCCGCTGTTCTGGACACACGTCCACCTCTACGGGCGGTTCGAGCTCGACATGAACAGCCGTCTCGACCTGGACCTGACCGCCCGGTACCAGCAGCGCCCCGACCACGTATCCCCGAGGGCGAGCCGGCCACCGCACGCTGACCGGTGACTCGATCCAATGAGTGGGGACAATGGGCCTCATGAACGCATTACCCATGCTGTCTGCCACTGAGATCACCACGGATCGTCTCCGGCTGCGAAAAACGTACGACGCCGACACCGACGGCCTCATCGAGCTCCAGACCGATCCACAGGTCCGTGCCCACCTCGGCGGCCCGCGGCCCCGTAGCGACGTCGAGCAGTATTTCGGCGCGAACGGCTCAGCGCCTATGCAGACAAGCCCGGTACCTACGTCATCGCCGAAAAGAAGACCGACCGGTTCATCGGGACACTCGTACTCGGCCGCCGCTCCGCGGACTTTCCCGGACACGTCGCCAAGGAAGGCGGGGAGCTGGAGCTGACCTACATGCTCCGGCGCGGAAGTTGGGGTGCGGGGCTGGCATTCGAGGCCGCCACGGCTGTGTTGCGCGCCGCCGTCGACGAGCTTCCCGACCAGCCGGTCCTGGTGGTGACCCAGACGGCCAACGAGCGTTCCCTCAAGCTCGCCACCCGTCTCGGCTTCCAGCTCATGGGCAGCTTCGAGGCGCATGACGCGGAGCAAACCCTCGCTGTAGCCGACCTGCACTCGTTCAAGGCCCGAGTTCCTGCCTCTTGACCCACGCTGAAAGGAGGGCAGCCATTACGCCCTACGACGCACGGCAGGCTCACGCTCGGCAATGAGCCGGGCGACCGCGTCGACGCCGGGGCGGGCATACCGCCCCAGGGAGCGGACTGAGGCGTGGCGGGAACGGGCCAGCAGCATCGGAGTGAAGGTGCCGCTCTTGGCGTAGTGGGTGAGGGCGCTGTGGCGAAGCCGGTGCAGGGTCCAGGCGTCCAGATCCTCAATGTCCTCGGGGGGAGGCGAGCGGCAGGGGCACGGTTCTGTCGTTCGGGGCACCGCGAGCGCCCCCGGCACGCCATTCTCTCCCTCGCACAGGACGAAAAACGGCGCGCCGCCCCAGATGCAGGCAGCGCGCCGTTGAAAGTCATGGCGGTGGTGATCTCCGCATGACGGTCACTGTTGGAGGGTGGGGGGTCAGTGGCGGCCGCCGCGGCGGTGGCCCCAAGACTCGTCGTCGACGAAGCGGCCGCGGTCGTCGCGCAGGGTGGCGGTGTCGTAGTCGTTGTTCCACACGTAGGCGCGGCGGTCCTGGTAGAGGTCGGTGCGGGTGTGGCGGC
>NZ_JBEPBI010000286.1:0-9086 GCF_040299045.1 Streptomyces sp. NPDC001027 | reverse complement strand
GGCGCTGGAGCGGGTCCCGGCCGACGTGCCGTGCGCCGCCGTCGTCGAGGCCCCGCCGCCCGGCCGGACCCCTCCCCGTCCGGCGGTGTGGGCCGACGACCGCGAGGCCGCCCGGGCCGCCACCGCTTACCTGCTGGAGCTCGGCCACCGGACCGTCCACTACCTCGCCATCCCGACGTCCGTGGGCGCCCGGCAGCCCGAAGGCCCCGAAGGCCCCCGCGCCCAGGGCTGGCGCGCCGCCCTGGAGGCGGCCGGCGTCACCCCGCCCGACCCGCACGGAGGCGCGGGCTGGGACGCGCAGGTCGGCTACGACGAGGGACGCAGGCTCGCGGAGGACCCCGAGATCACCGCGATCCTGTGCGGCAACGACGACCTGGCGCTCGGCGTGCTGCGCGCCCTGCACCACGCCGGACGGAGGGTGCCGGACGACGTCAGCGTCGTCGGCTTCGACGACGCCCCGCACTCGGGTTTCCTCACGCCCGCCCTCACCACCGTGCGGATGGACTTCCAGGGGTTGGGCCGCGACGCCTTCGCCCTGCTGCGCGGCCAGTTGGAGAGCGGCCTGCAGCCATCCGAGCCGACCTTCGCCGGCACCGATCTGATCGTCCGTGAGAGTTCCGGGCCCGTCGGCGGCCGAACCGGCTGACGCCGCCCGGCCGCACGGAATCGGAGCGTGCCGTGAGTGCACACCGGGCCACCGCGTGTGACGAGTTCGCCGAAGCCCTGCGTTCTGGGGTGATGGGGGATGCGCGGCGCGGTTAGATGGGGCTATGGATCGACGGCTCGGTCGTCTGCGGTCCTGGCAAGGGCTACGAACCGTCGCCGGCCAGGTGTTCGTTCTTCAGGTCTTCATCATCCTCGTGCTGGTGGCGGCCGCGGTCGCGGCCCTGCTGCTCCAGTCGCGCACCGATGCCGAGCGCGAGGCCCGCAACCGCACCCTCGCGGTGGCCTCCGCCGTCGCCTCCTCCCCCTCCGTCGTCCAGGCCCTGGGCGAGCCGAAGCCCACCGTGGCCCTGCAGCGGCAGGCCGAGCAGACGCGCCGCCGCTCCGGCGTGGACTTCGTCGTGGTGATGAGCGTCGACGGCATCCGCTACACCCATCCCAACCCCGCGCGCATCGGTCAGCACTACATCGGCAGCATCACCAAGGCCCAGCACGGCGGAGTCGTCACCGAGACGACCACCGGGACGCTGGGCCGGTCGGTGCGCACGGTCGTCGCCGTCAGGGACCCGGGCGGGAAGATCGTCGGGCTGGTCTCCGCCGGCATCACTGTCAAACGGGTGAGTGTGGCGGCCGACCGGCAGGCGCCGCTCGTCCTGGCGGCGACGGCGCTGGTGCTCGCGGCGGCCACCGCGGGGAGCGCGCTGATCAGCCGACGGCTGCGCCGGCAGACCCACGGACTCGGTCCGGCGCAGATGACCCGGATGTACGAGCACCACGACGCCGTCCTGCACGCGGTGCGCGAAGGGGTCCTCATCATCGACCAGCAGGGCCGGCTGCTCCTGGCCAACGACGAGGCACGGCGCCTGCTGGAACTCGACGCCGACGTGGAGGGGCAGCCCGTCAGCAGCCTCGGCCTGGAGCCGAGGGCCGAACGACTCCTGCTGTCCGGCACGACGGCCACCGACCAGGTGCTCAAGGTCGGCGCCCGGCTGCTGGCGGTCAGCCAGCGTCCCATGGAGCGACTGCCCGGCCCCGGAGGCTCGGTCACCACCGTGCGGGACACGACGGAACTCAGCGCCCTGGTCGGGCGCGTGGAGGTCGTCCAGGAGCGGCTGAGCCTGCTGTACGAGGCCGGCCTGCGCATCGGAACCACCCTCAACGTGACGCGCACGGCGGAGGAACTGGCCGAACTGGCCGTGCCCCGGTTCGCCGACTACGTCACCGTCGACCTGGCCGACGCCGTGCTGCGCGGCGAGGAGCCGAACCTGGCGAACATCACGGAGCTGCGCCGGGTCGCGCTGCACGGCGTCCGCACGGGCACACCGCTGTATCCGACCGGCGAGCTCATCCACTTCGACCCCTCGACCCCGCAGGCCGCCGGCTTCGGCTCGGGGCGGATGGTGCTGGAGGCCGACATGGCGGCGTTCTCCGGCTGGCAGGCGCAGGCCCCCGACCGCGCTCGCGCGCTGGTGGCCTCCGGCATCCACTCGATGATCGCGGCTCCGCTGCGGGCGCGCGGAGTCATCCTCGGGGTGGCGACCTTCTGGAGGTCGCGGGAACCCACGCCGTTCGACGAGGAGGACGTCTCGGTCGCGGAGGAGCTCGTGGCCCGTGCGGCGGTGAGCATCGACAACGCCCGCCGCTTCACCCGCGAGCACGCCACGGCCGTCGCCCTGCAGCGGACCCTGCTCCCGCACGCGCTCCCCGAGCAGAGCGCCGTCGAGGTGGCGCACCGCTATCTGCCGGCCGAGGCGGGCCTCGGCGGCGGCGTCGGCGGTGACTGGTTCGACGTCATCCCACTGCCCGGGGCGCGGGTCGCCATCGTGGTGGGCGACGTCGTCGGGCACGGCCTGCACGCCGCCGCCACCATGGGGCAGTTGCGCACCGCCGTCCACAACTTCTCGTCGCTCGATCTGCCGCCCGACGAACTGCTCTGGCACCTGGACGAACTCGTCACCCGCATCGACCAGGACCGGGACGACGAGAACGGCGACACCCCGACCCTGACCGGCGCCACCTGCCTGTACGCGGTCTACGACCCGGTGTCCGGCCGGTGCTCGATGGCGCGGGCCGGTCATCTCGAGCCGCTCGTCGTCCATCCGGACGGCCAGGCCCGGCCGGCCGGGGCGCCCGCCGGACCGCCGCTGGGACTGGGCGGGCTGCCCTACGAGAAGACGGAGATCCAACTGCCGCCGGGCAGCAGCATCGTGCTGTACACCGACGGTCTGCTCGAGGAACGGCAGCGGGACATCGACGAGGGGATCGAACGGCTGCGCGGCGTCGTCGCACACCCCGGACGCACACCTGAACAGATGTGCCAGGCGGTGATGGACGCCCTGCTGCCCGCCACCCCGCGCGACGACGTCGCCCTGCTCGTCGCCCGCACCCGGCTGCTCGACGGTGACCGGACCGCCGTATGGGAGGTGGAGTCGGATCCCGCGGCCGTGTCCGGTGTGCGGGCCTGTGTCAGCGGCCTGCTGCACGACTGGGGACTGGACGAGGAGGCGTTCACCCTGGAACTGATCCTCAGCGAACTGGTCACCAACGCCATCCGGTACGCGACCGGCCCCATCACCGTGCGCGTGATCCGCGACCGCAGTCTGATCTGCGAAGTGTCCGACGGGAGCAGCGTCTCACCGCATCTGCGCCGCGCCGCCGGCATGGACGAGGGCGGCCGCGGACTGTTCCTCGTGGCCCAGTTCGCCGACCGCTGGGGAACGCGCTACACCCCCGAAGGCAAGGTCATCTGGACCGAGCAGCAACTGCCCGCGCAGCAGTGAGCGTTCACCGGATTTGAGCGACTGCGGGCGGTGGGGGCGCGAGGTGCGGACCACGGGGGCGCGGGTCGCCGGGTCGCGGGAGATTGTGCGCATGTGCGACGCGGTCATGAGCAGGGTGAGTACTATGCGGCAAAACCACGGCACATCACTCCAAGGAGGGCCCTCATGGCCGACACCCAAGACGAGACGACCAGCCTCAGGCCGCTGTACGCCGCCCGGTTGGCCGACGACCTGAAGCACAACACCGAGGAGCAGGAGCGTCTCAGCGGCGAAGTGACCGCGCTTCAGGAGAAGTTGGAGTCACTGCGTCATGACCACGCGCTGCTGCTCAACATGCAGCAGGCGCTCGGCGGGGCCGAGCAGACGGGCGAGGCGGCGTCCGCCGACGCGCCCACGGCTTCCGTTCCCCGTCAGGCCGCGCCCGCCGCCGCTCAGGCCGGTGAGCCGAAGAAGAAGGCGCGCGCCAGGAAGGCGACGTCCTCCCCCAAGGCCGAGTCGGCGCCGAAGGCCGGCTCCTCGGTGAAGCCCGCGCCGAAGGCGGCGTCGTCCGCGAAGTCCGCGCCGGCGTCCAAGGCCTCGGCGGCCACGAAGTCCGCGCCGGCGGCGAAGAAGGCGTCGGCGCCGGCGGCCAAGAAGGCGCCCGCCGCCAAGCCGGCGTCCAAGGCCGGCGACGGTCCGACGCTGCGTGACCTCGTCGTCAGTCACCTGACCCGCGAGGGTGCGCCCCGCTCGGCCCTCGAAGTCACCGACGCGCTCACCGGCTCCCACCCCGAGCGCGGCGTCAAGATCACGGTGGTGCGCAGCACCCTGGAGGCTCTGGTGGCCAAGGGACAGGTCCGTCGCAGCAAGCAGGGCAAGTCCGTCTTCTACTCGACGGAGTCCGTCCCCGCCGCTGTGGAAGCCGCCGCGGAGGAGAAGGAGCCGGCGACCGTCTGACGCGTCCCGGCTCACCTCCGCTCGACCCGCCGACGGGGGCGGCGGCGGAGTGGGTGCGCGGCGGCGAACATGCCGCCGGGCGGAGCAATCGCCGGTGTGCCGCGGCTGCGCACAGCAGGCTGGACCTCTTGCCCGGGCCGTGTGACAGGAGTCCGCTGTGCGAAGGCCGTGTAACCCCGACCGAGCGACATGCCGCCCGCCTGCACGGCACGCCCACCGGGTGGCGCGCTGGAGCCAGGGGTGAGCCAGGGGTTCCCCGACCGGCGGCCGGGCGCCGCCGTGACGGCGCGGAACCTACCGCCCGCGCCTCCGGCGTGGGTGCGCAGACTCGCGCTGATGTACGTGGTCGTCCTGCTGCTGATCGAGCCCGTGACGCCCCCGCAGTGGCCGGTGAGTTTCGCACTGATCGCCGTGCCGCTGCTGACGGCGTTCGCCCACGGTCCTTACGTGGTCGCCGGCGCCACGGTGTTCGCCGTCCTCTTCGAAGGCGTGCTGGCCGGCACCCCGTGCTGCGCGGGCCGGTCCGTCGGTCAGCTGTGGGATCGCCACTACGTGGCCTCGTACGTCTGCACCGCCCTGGTGGGCGCCCTGGGCACGATCCTGGCGGCCCACCGGATCCGTCGTGAACGCACACTCGCCGACGTGCGTTTCGTGGCCGACATCGCGCAGCGCGTCCTGCTCAGGCCGGTCCCCCACCGGATCGGCAGCCTTCGTCTGGAGAGCCTCTATCTCGCCGCCGCGGCCGAGGCGCGCATCGGCGGTGACCTCTACGAGGCCGTCCCCACGCCGTTCGGGGTGCGGCTCCTCATCGGCGACGTCCGCGGCAAGGGTCTGCTCGCGGTGGAGACCGCGGCCGCCCTGCTCGGCGCGTTCCGCGAGGCGGCGTACGACGAGCCCGGTCTCCCGGCCCTGGCGGGACGCATGGAGACGAGCATGAGCCGCAGGGCGACGGTGACCGGCGGGCCCGACCCGGGCGAGCGTTTCGTCACCGCCGTCTTCGCCGAGGTGCGCGCCGGCGACCATGTCGTCCGGATCGTCAACTGCGGTCACCCGCCCCCGCTGCTCATCGGGCCGGACGGGGTCCGCGAACTCGACCGGGGGCGCTCTGCCCCGCCGCTCAACCTCGGCATGCTCGTCGGCGGCGATCCGTATCACGTCGAGGACTACGCCTTCCGGCCCGGCGACCAACTCCTGCTGTACACGGACGGCGTCACCGAGACCCGTGATCCCGGCGGCGCGTTCTACCCCCTGCACGGGCGGCTGCGCTCCTGGGGGGTGCTGCCGCCCGACGAGCTGCTGAACCGGCTGCACACCGACCTGCTGGCCCACAGCCACGACCGGCTGCAGGACGACATCGCGGCGCTCACCGCGTGTCTGCTCACGGACGAGGAGTGCGCGCCGCGGGGCGGGGCGGCCCTCGGCTGAGTCTTACGAAGCCATGACGTGACGGGCGCGGACCAGGTCACCAGGGGTGCGCCGGTCTAGCGTGACGTCATGCGTGTACTGGTCACCGGCGGCGCCGGGTTCATCGGGTCCCATGTGGTCGAGGCGCTTCTGGCGCGCGGTCACGAACCCGTCGTGTTCGACGTGCGGGCCGACCTCGCCGCGGACGTGCGCGACGAGGAGGCGGTGGCGCGTGCCCTGGACGGGGTCGACGCGGTCTGCCACCAGGCCGCCTTGGTCGGGCTGGGCGCCGGGTTCGCCGATGCCGTGGAGTACGTCTCCCGCAACGACATGGGCACCGCCGTCCTGCTGACGGCCATGGCCGGGCGGGGTGTGCGGCGGCTGGTGCTGGCCGGCTCGATGGTCGTCTACGGGGAGGGGCGTTACACCTGCGCACGGCACGGTGCGGTGCGGCCGGGGCCCCGGCTCGTCGCCGACCTGGCGGCCGGGCGTTTCGAGCCTCGGTGTCCGGCGTGCGGCCGGGACCTGTCCCCCGGGCTGGTCGGCGAGGACGCGGCCGCGGACCCGCGCAACGTGTACGCGAGCACCAAGCTCGCCCAGGAGCATCTGGCCGCCGCGTGGGCGAGGTCGACGGGCGGGTCGGCGGTGTCGCTGCGCTACCACAACGTCTACGGGCCGAGGATGCCCCGGGACACCCCGTACGCCGGGGTCGCCTCCTTCTTCCGTTCGGCGCTCGCCCGCGGCGAGGCGCCGCGCGTGTTCGAGGACGGGATGCAGCGACGGGACTTCGTGCACGTCCGGGACGTCGCGGCGGCCAACGCGGCCGCGCTGGAGGCGGATGCCGCCGCCGGTGCGCTCACCGCGTACAACACCGGCAGCGGTGAGCCGCACACCGTCGGCGAGATGGCGGCGGCGCTGGCCGCGGCCCACGGCGGGCCGGAGCCGGTCGTGACCGGCGAGTACCGGCTGGGGGACGTCCGGCACGTCACGGCCGACTCGTCCCGGCTGCGGGCGGAGCTGGGCTGGAAGCCGCAGGTCGGCTTCGCCGAAGGCATGCGGGAGTTCGCGTCGGCGGGCATGCGCTGCGCGTAGGACCGCACCGGGCCGGTGGTGCTGCCCGCGTCATGAAGCTGCCGCGGGCAGCACCACCTCGAAACGGCAGCCGCCGGGGATGTTGCGCACGGTGGCCCGGCCCTGGTGAGCCTCCACGATGCCGCGGACGATCGCCAGACCCAGTCCGGCGCCCGCCGGCGGCGTCCGGGCGTGGGTGCCGCGCCAGCCGGTGTCGAAGACGCGCGGCAGGTCCTCCTCGGGGATGCCGCCGCAGCTGTCCGAGACGGACAGCACCACGCCGTCGGGCGAGCGTTCGGCGCTCACCATGACGGTGCCGTCGGCGGGCGTCCGGCGGATCGCGTTGACCAGCAGGTTGCCGAGGACCCGGCTCATCTCCCTGCCGTCCACCTCCACCGGCAGGGGTTCCACCCGGTCCCCGACCAGGCGCACGCCGTGCTCGTGGGCCAGCGGGTACGCCCCGGCGAGGGCGTCGCCGACCAGGTCGTAGACGGACATCCGGGCCGGGGACAGGGCGAGGGCTCCGGCATGGATGCGGGACAGCTCGAAGAGGTCGCCGACCATGTCGTTGAGACGTTCGACCTCGGTGCGGATCTGGCGCAGATAGCGGGCGGGGTCGGCGGCGACGCCGTCCTCCAGCGCCTCGGACATCGCGCGCAGGCCCGCGAGGGGGGTGCGCAGGTCGTGCGAGATCCAGGCGACGAGTTCACGCCGGGACGACTCCAGCGCGCGCTCCCGCTCCCGGGACTCTGCGAGCTTCGCGCTGGTGGCCTCCAGTTCGCGGCTGAGTGCGGCGAGTTCGGCGGTGGCCGGTCCGTGGGGTGCGGTGAAGTCGCCGCCGTCGCCGAAGGAGCGGGCGGCGAGGGCGAGTTCGCGGCTGCGGGCGACCACCCAGCGGCCGAGGGCCAGCGCGGTGACCAGGGAGACCACGGCCGCCATGGCGACCACCGTGGTGACCACGCTCAGGTCGTGCGGGGACAGGAACATCGCCTGCGCCACGGCGAGGGTGCCCGCGAGCATGGCGGTCACGGCGACGGCCGCCACCACGGTGAGCGAGCTGGTCAGCGAGCGGCGGCGCAGCAGCCACAGGGTCCCCGCGCCGAGCAGTCCGGCCGCGCCGGCGCCGAGCAGGGCGTACAGGGCGATGAGGAGGCTGTCGCGCACGGTCACTCCTCGCCCGGGCCGGCCGGGACGGCCGGGTCGAAGCGGTAGCCGACGCCCCACACCGTCTGGATCAGGCGGGGCCGGGCGGGATCGTCCTCGACCTTGTTGCGCAGCCGCCGGACGTGCACCGTGACGGTCGACAGGTCGCCGAAGTCCCAGCCCCACACCTCCCGCATCAGGTCCTCGCGGCTGAACGCCCGTCCGGGATGCCGGAGGAAGAAGGTGAGGAGGTCGAACTCGCGGAGGGTCAGCGCCAGTTCGGCGCCGTCGCGGGCGGCGCGCCGGGCCGCCGGGTCGACGGTGAGTCCGGCCGCGCCGAGGGCCCGCCCGTCTGCCGCGGGCCGGGTGCGGCGCAGCACGGACTCCACCCTGAGCACCAGTTCGCGGGGGCTGAACGGCTTGGTGACGTAGTCGTCCGCGCCGACCTCCAGGCCGAGGACGCGGTCGTCCTCGTCGCCGCGGGCGGTGAGCATGATGACCGGGACGGGGCCTCGGCCGCGCAGTCGCCGGCACACCTCGAGGCCGTCCATGCCGGGCAGCATCAGATCGAGAACCACCAGGTCGGGCCAGTGGGCGGCGGCGCCGGCGAGGGCGGCGGGCCCGTCGCCCGCCCGGTCCACCAGGTACCCGGCGCGGTCGAGGTAGCCCGCGACGACCTCGGCGACGGTGGGATCGTCGTCGACGACGAGGATCCGGGCGCGGGCGGCCCCGGTCCCCCGGCCTGCGGGGGCGTCCGCGGCCTGCTCATACGGCTGATGTTCCATACGGCCAGCCTCGCACCGCGGGCCGCCTCGCGTCGCTCCCGCGGCCCCCGTCCCTCGTCGACGTCCGTGTTTCGTAAGGAGCCGGACTCCGAAATGCCCGATTCGCGTTCGTAGGGTGAGAGGCGTGATGACCCCTCCCCCGCTCGAGGACGTCGATGTCGTCCTCCCCTGTCTGAACGAGGCCGAGGCGCTCCCCTGGGTGCTCTCCCGCATTCCCGCCGGCTGGCGTGCGATCGTCGTCGACAACGGGTCGGCCGACGGCTCGGCGGATCTCGCCCGGCGACTCGGCACCGCCGTCGTCCAC
>NZ_JBEPBI010000285.1:0-9093 GCF_040299045.1 Streptomyces sp. NPDC001027 | reverse complement strand
GCCGCCCCGGCGCCGGCGGCCCCGCCCGCCGACCGGCTCACCGGCTTCCTCCGACGCCCGCCCGTCCTCGACGCCCTCGACGAGGCCGAACTGCTCGGCTGGTCGGTGGAGATCGTGCGGGCCGCCCGCCGCAACGGCTACCTGGCCTCCACCGCCGACGCCATCGCCGTCTTCGAGACGTCCATCCTGCTCGCCGGGATGCGCGACCGCGCCAAGCCCACCCCGTACGACTTCCAGGACGCGGCGGTCACCTGCATAGAGAAGGACGCCGTGCCCGGCCGACGGGACGTGGGCCGGCTCGTCGAGATCATGATGGGCGGCGACCGCCTCGGCCAGGTCGGCTACGACGCGCTGCCGCCGCTCGCCCGTGACGTGCACGACCGGCTCGCCCCGCTGAACCTCAGGCTCCAGCAGCGCGGCGTGCAGCGCGCCCTGCTGGACATCGCCGCCCAGCCCGATCTGGCGCACTGCTCCGACCTGCTGTGGATGCTGCGCCGGTTGCTGCCGCAGGGCGCCGCCCGGCCGGTCATGGGCGAACGGCGGCTCGGCGAGCGCTCCCTTCAGGAGTCCTGGGACCTGGCGCTGGGCACCCACCAGCGCGCCCTCATCGAGCTCGGCTACGAGGGCGTCAGCATCGAGCAGGTCCTCGAACAGCGGCTGCGCCGCACCGCGTACGACCCGCAGGCCACCGCGGCCCAGGTCCTCGAGGCCGTCGAGGACGCCACGCTCCTCCTGGGCAGCCGCCGTCTGGCCGACGAGCTGGGCGCCCGCGCACTTCAGGTGCTGGCCCACGAACGCTCGGTGGACGGGGCGCCGGAGGTGCTGCGCCGGGTCCGCCGGCTGCTGGCGTACTACCGCACCGCCGAACCGGTCCTGCCGCCCTGGATCGAGTCGTTCGTCAAGACGGGTTACGCGCACTACTGCACCCTGCTGCCGACGGCGTTCACCGACGAGGACGCGACCGTCCGTCAGGTCGCCGCCATGCTGGGGTTCCTGTTCTCCATGGAGAGCCTCGCGCTGTCCCTCGGCTGCGACCGCGCCCAGCTGGAACTCTCCCTCGCCCAGTCCCACCCGACGGAGCCCGCGCGCACCGCACTGCTGTGGGCGGCGCAGACCCACCTGGGGACCCTGTCGAGGCCGCTCCTGCGGGCGCGCTGCGACGAGCTGCTCGGCAATCCGCTGGTGGTCCCCGCCTACCCCCGCTACCTCAGCGGGTTCGTGCACGCGCTGGAACCGGTGCCGGGCCTCGCCGACTTCGTCGTGGAGGCGGTGTCGAACGCGTTCGCCCGCCTCCCCGACCGGGTGCTGCTGCCGTGGCTGCCGACGCTGATCACCACCTTGCGCGCCGGCGGCGCCGAGCTGGCGCCGCTGCTGATCCGCGAGGCCGGACGCGTCTTCCCCGCCCGGCTGCCGGAGCTGGACGCCTGGGTGCCGCCGTGGCGGCTGCCGCAGCAGCCGGCGGGCGTGGGTCCGCGGGCCGGCACGGGAGCCGGAGGCGGCGGCGTGCCGCTCCTGGCCGCCCATCCGGCGACCTGCGACGCCCTGGCGGACCTGCTGGGCTGCGACGGGGAGTGGGCGACCGAAGGGGCCGCCCTGTCCGGAGCGGTCCTCCTCGATCGCCACCCCGCCACCGCGACCGCGCTGGAGGCGCTGCTGGCCGTCACCTGAGAGGCAGGGACCCCGTCACCAGGCGGCGGATCGCCGAGGCGGTCAACGCCGGGTTGGCGGCGGCATGGTGGACCAGCTCCTCGTCATCGAGGAGCTGCGTCAGCCGGGGCCCGGGGAGGTTCGGGTGGCGGGCGAAGGCGGCCCGCACGGCCGGGTCGGGGTCCCGGGTCAGCCGCTCCACGGTGTGCGCGGGGGTCTGCGGGTCGCGGGCGGCCAGGCGGCGCACGGCCGGGTCGGCGTCGTCGGCGTGCACGGCGAGGCCCTCGCTCGGGAAGCCGGGCCGCGTCAGAAGCTGCGCGCGTTCGCTGCCGGTGTACTCGAGGAAGCAGCGCAGCAGCAGGTCGGCCGGGGGATCGGCGTGGTTCTGGGCCAGCAGCACCCGGACGCCGAGGTCGTCGTCCGCGGCCAGCCGGGCCACCAGGTCCGCGGGCAGCGCCCGTTCCTTCGCGGCTTCCCGCCGCAGCAGCGGGTGAGCGGAGAGCGCGTCCCGGCGGACGGCATCGGCGTCCCGCGGCGTCGCGGAGCAGTGGTGGAAGCCGAAGTCGCCGTCCTCGCAGACCTCGTAGTCGATGGCGGACCGTTCCCACTCGCTCCAGGCGGGGTGGACGGAGACCGACAGGCGCACACGGGGATCGGGGTCCGCGGCGAGGGCGGCGCGCTCGTCGGCGTCGAGGTCCGGGTGCCGGGCGATCGTCCGGCGGACCTCGGGGTCCCGGTCCCCGACGAGGGCGCGGCGTTCGGCGGGCTCGAGGTCCCGTCGGCGCGCGATCTCCCGCCGGACCTTCGGATCCGCGTCGCAGGAGAGCAGGGCCACGGCGGCACGCGGGAGGCGGGGGTTCGCCGCGATCATGGAGCGGTCGTCGGGTCCGGCCGGTTCGGTGAGGACGCGGTCCACCACGGCTGCGCTGAGCGGGTGGTGGAGCAGGGCGTGGGTGCGGGCGTGGCAGGAGTGCGGGGGCAGGACGCTCTCCACCCACCGCGGGTCCTCCTCCCGCGCGTTGCGCTCGGCTCTCTCCCGCACCTCGTCGTCGGGGTCGGCCAGCAGGGCGGCCCGCGTGGCGGCGGGGAGGGAGCCCCATGAGCCGGTTCCCCAGACGCGGACCTTCGCCACCGGATGCGTGGGCATCGCCTCGAGCAGCGCGGCGGATATCTGCCGGTAGAAGGAGAAGCCGAGGAGTTCGTCCTCGTAGCCGGCGATCATGTGGACGACGGCGTCGTCGGGCAGCGGCGGGACGAGGGGACCGGTGTCCCGCGGCCCGTCGGCGAGGTGGGCGCGGACGATCCAGTCCGGGTCCTTCAGCAGCCGTGCCCGGGTACGGGGGGCGACATGGGGGTTGCGGGCGAAGAAGCTGCGCGTGGAGGCGTCGGGATGCTCGACGACGGCGTCCACGACGGCGTCGGGCAGGGACCGGTCCCGGCACAGCACCATCCGCACCGCGAGCGGCCCGTCCGCCAGCAGTCGCAACAGCACGTCGACCGGCGTGGACGGGTTGAGCGCCAGTCCGGCCAGCCGCCGGGTCGGCAGGTCGGCCTCGGACCAGATGGCGTCGGGCGTGGGCATGTGTGGGTCCCCCGGCATAGGCATGGGCCCCCTGCGGTGGCAGGGGGCCCATGACCCTAACCGTCCGGCACGAGCGCGTGCCAGGCTGTTCCTTTCGGCGGTGCGGCCGGTCCTTCTAGCGGTGCCGCAGCCCGACCGTGATGACGCCGGCGACCCTCGTCATGATGCCGGTGTCGTGGACGACCTTGCCGTCGGACGTCTTCCAGATCCTGATGTGGAAGGTGTCCGGGCCGTCCGTGGCGGTGACGCGGAAGCGGTAGCCGCTCTTGCCGTTGACCGTGCCGGAGCCCTCCAGGACGGCCCGGTTGCCGGTCACGACGAGCCAGTCGAGGTGAGCGGACCGGAACTTCGTGAGAGGCGACCGCAGGTCGAGGGTGACCACGCCGGCCGGGGCCGAGGCTCCCGGCAGGTAGCCGGCCGACAGGGAGAACTTCGGCTTGCCGCGGGACGCGGACAGGCCCGCGCCCACCACCGGGCCGGCGGCCCGGTTGTACACGACCAGTTCGGGCAGGGTCGTGGCGGCCTTGCCGCCGTCGTCGTCGGTGACGGTGACCACCGGGCGGCGCAGACCGGCCGAGGTGTAGGTGTGCTCGGCCCGGCAGCCGGCCGCCGTGACGGTTCCCTTCGCCGGCGTGCTGCCGTCCTTCCAGTCGATCACGCAGGTGTGCGTGTCACGGGCGCCCGCGTCGGCGAACCGGACGGTGACGACCGCCGGCTTGCCGACCGACACCGGGGACTTGGGACCGGTGGCGGAGGTGATCGAGGGAGCCGCGTTCGTCACGGTGACCACGGCCGTGTCGGTGCTGCGTCCGGCGGTCAGGGTGAGGGTGAACGTGCCGTCGTCGGTGCAGGTGACCGTGGTGCGGGTGGCCGCCGGGTCCTCGACCTTGCAGGGCGCGCCCGTCTGGACCGTCCACTTGGGGCTGCCCGCTCCGGAGAGCGTGCCGTTCAGGGCGATCCGGCCGCCCTCCACGCCCTTGGCGTCCGGACCGGCGTGCACGACGCCGACCGGGTCGATGCTCGTGAGCGTGGGCACGACCTTCTTGATCAGTCCGTCGGCGTCGAACTCCAGCTTGTCGACGGTGGTCTCGCGGTGCATGCCGTCGCCGCCGGGGATCGCGAACCGGTGGTAGGCGATGTACCAGTCGTCGGTGCCGGGCACGTTGACGACCGAGTGGTGGCCGGTGCCGAGGATGCCCTGTGCGGCGTCCTTCTCCAGGATCACGCCCTGCTTGGTCCAGGGGCCGGTGGGCGAGTCTCCGGTGGCGTAGGCGACCCGGTAGTTCTCGTCCCGGGTGTCGTTCTCCGACCACATGAAGTAGTAGACGCCCTTGCGCTTGATGACGAAGGCGCCCTCGTTGTAGCCGCTCGGGGTGATGTCCTTGACCTTCGCGGCGTCGATCGAGGTCATGTCGTCGTTCAGCGGGACGACGTAGCCGTGGCCGTTGCCGAAGTAGAGGTACGACTGGCCGTCGTCGTCGGTGAAGGCCGCCGGGTCGATCATCTGGCCGGGGAACTGACCCGCCTTCAGCAGGGGCTTGCCGAGGGCGTCCTTGAAGGGACCGGTGGGGGAGTCGGAGACGGCGACGCCGATGTTGGCGTCGGCGCAGAAGTAGAAGTAGTACTTACCGTTCTTCTCGGCGATGGTGGGGGCCCAGGCCCTGCTGTCCGCCCAGCTCACGTCGGGACCGAGGTCCAGGATGACGCCGTGGTCCGTCCAGTGCACCAGGTCGGTGGAGGAGTACGCCTTGAACTGCGTGCCGCTCCAGCCCTCGAAGCCGTCGGTGGTCGGGTAGAGGTAGAAGGTGTCGCCGAAGCGGACGATGTTCGGGTCGGCGTTCAGCCCCGGCAGGACCGGGCTCTTCATGATGAGCGCGGACACCGTCCAGGTGCGCTTCTTGCCGTCGGAGCCGGTCACCTCGTACGTCAGCGGCTTGCTGAAGTCGCGCAGGGCGCCGGAGGCCGGGCTGATGCCCGCGCCGTGGGCCAGGGTGAACTGCGGCGCCAGAGCGGTGACGTCGCTGCCCTCGGTGAGCGGCAGGACGATCGTGCTGTTCTTGTCGTTGATCAGCGCGTCCACCTTGAGGGCCGGGTGGGTCGCCGCGGCGATGCCGGTGGTGTTGCCGGCGAGCTCCAGGACCTCGGCGGGCGTCAGCGCCCGGTTGTAGATCCGGAAGTCGTCGACCTCGCCCGCGAAGTACGGGTCCGGGGAGTACAGGGACTTGCCGATGTAGCCCGAGGCGTCCTTCGCCGCGTCGTACAGCTCGGACGGCTTGACGGTGACGCCGTTCACGCGGGCGACTTCGGCGCCGTCCACGTAGAGGACCGCCGTCTGGGTCGCTCCGTCCAGGGTGACGGTGAGGTGCTTCCACTCACCCGGGGTGAGCTGCGCGCCGCCGATCATCTGCTTCTCGCCGGACCAGGTGGCCTTGGTGATCGCGGAGAACAGCTTGCCGCTGCCGTTGGAGGGGGTGGCGAAGAGGTACTTGTTGTTGTCGGGGCCGAGGCCGAACAGCCACTGGAAGTTGTCGCCGCCCTTCCACTTGACGTAGGTGGAGACGGTGACGCTGTCGACGCCCTTCAGCACGCCGCCCGGGATCTTCACGTACGGGGAGTCGGAGGTGCTGGAGCCGCCGGACATCTTGAAGGAGCCGCCGTCGACGCCGGTCCCGAAGGCGGGCGTACGGACGTAGGTGCCGTGGAAGCCGTGGCCGCTGGAGTCACGGACGATGTTGCCGCCGTTCTCGTCGAAGCCGTAGTGCAGGAGCAGGTCGGCCGGGACGTCGGGGCCCTCGGCGGAGACCGTGACGTCGGCGTGGACGTCGATCGCCACGTCGCCCGGCAGGTCGCCCTTCACCTTGAAGGAGCCGGCCTGCGCGTACTGGGACGCGTCGACGTCCTGCCAGGTGACGGTGACGGGCCGCTTCGCGCCGTCGGCGTACTCGGCGATCACGGTGGCCGGCAGCACGGGCGCCTCGCCGATCCGCGTCTTCACCGTGACGTCCTCGACGCCGGTGACGATCTGGTCCGGCTGGTAGGCGCGCAGCAGCCGGTCGTACTCGGCCTGGGTGACCGGCAGGACGGTTCCGTGACGCGGCTTCGACGGCAGGTCGTAGCCGGTGGACGGGGTCCAGTCGCCGGAGGCGAGGTCCTTCGTCTCGAACGGGATGTAGCCGCGGCCGCCGAACTCGTCGAGGAAGGCGTACCACTTCTCCTCGGTGTTGGACTTGAACACCAGCGGCCCCTCGGCCGCGTTCATCGCGCCCTTGCCGATGCCCTCGGCGACCGCGGTCCAGGAGAGGTTCAGCAGCGAGTCGCTCTTCTCCTCGAAGACGAACTTGCTGTTGGGCGTGGAGGAGGTGTTGTTGCGCTCGTCCTTCGACAGGCGGAAGTACGTGCCGTCGTGCTGGATCACCGTGGAGTCGATGACCGAGTAGCCGCGCTCGATCCAGACCTTGGGCTCGCTGAAGGTGTAGAAGTCGCGGGTGGTGGCGTACATCATCCGGTTGTAGGTGTCGCCGGAGTGCGCGGGGTTGTCGTACAGCTTGGACGCCCAGAACACCACGTACTGGCCGAGCTTCGCGTCGTAGAACGCCTCGGGAGCCCAGGTGTTGCCGGCGCTGTCCGGGGAGACCTTCACCAGGCGCTGGTCCGTCCAGTGGACCAGGTCGGTGGACTCCCACACCATGATGGACTTGCTGCCGCTGCGCTGCGAGCGGTCCCAGTCGCCGTTGCCGTAGATCCTGAGGTCGGTGGCGATCTGGTAGAACTTGTCGCCCTCGGGGGAGCGGATGATGAACGGGTCGCGCAGACCCTTCTCACCGAGCGTGGAGGTCAGGACGGGCTTGCCGTCGTTCAGCTCCCGCCACTTCAGCGGGTCGTTGCCCTTGCTGAGAGCCGCGTAGAGCTGCTCGCCGTCCGCGGTGCCCTCGCCGGTGAAGTAGCTGAACATGTAGCCCTTGAGGGCTTCCTTGACGGGGAGTTCGGGGACCTTCGCGGTGAACGTGCGCGTCGTCTTCGCGTCGCCCTTGGCGACGGTCGCCGTCAGGTCGGCCGTGGTGGCGCCGGCGCCGTGCGCGGGACGGTGCACCACGCCGTCGGACGAGACGACGTCCTCGCTCGCGGAGGACCAGGTCACGGAGGTGCCGTAGGCGCCCTTCGCGGGGAGGGTGAGGTTGCCGCGCACGTCGTCCAGGTTGTGGACGACGAGGGCCTTGGCGGCCTGCTCGGTCGCGGCCTTGTCGTCGAGGTCCGGCAGGACCGTGACGTCGAAGGTCCGAGTGGCGGAGACGGAGCCCTTCTTCAGGGTCGCGGTGAGCGTGGCGTGGCCGTCGGGTTCGCCCGCGGCCGGCCGGGTCACCTTGCCCGTGTCGGACACCACGCCGGTGTCGTCGCTGGCCCAGGTGATCGTGGAGCCGCCGGCCGGGCCGGTGTTCGGCAGGGTCAGGTCGGCGGTGACGGCGCTCGTGTCGCCGAGGGTCAGGGCGGCCTTGTCGTCCGCGACGCCCTGGGTGGCGACGGGCAGGGCGAGCGTCGAGACCTCGCCGGCGTCCAGCGCGCGGTTGTACACGCGGAAGTCGCGCATCTGGCCCTTGAACAGCCGGTCGCCCGAGTAGACCGACTTGCCGACGGCGTTCGCGGTGGTCGTGCCCGAGCCGATCGCGCCGGGGGTGATCGTCACCGACGTGTTGCGGGCGACCTCGACGCCGTCCTCGTACAGCACGCCCGTGGTGCCGGTCTGGGTGTAGGTGAGGTGCTTCCACACCGCGCGGGTCAGGTTGTGGGAGTCGGCCGGCTTGGTGTTCTGCTCGGTCGACCAGTTGCCGGTGGCGATCGAGGCGCGCAGGGAGTTGCCCGTGGCGAACAGGTAACCGTTGCCGTTGCCCCCGCTGGTGTTTCCGAAGCCGTAGAGGAAGTAGGGCGTGGCCTGGGTCGCGTCCATCTTCACGTCCATCGCGACGCTGATCGACGTCATGCCCTTCAGCACGTCGTTCGGCACCTTGACATAGGTGTCCGAGCCGTTGAAGGAGAGGCCCTGGCCGGCCGGGGACCAGTTGGCGGTCCCGTTGACCGTGCCGTTCAGTCCGTGGCCGGAGGCGTCGGCGACCGTCGCGCCGGACGCTCCGTCGAACTTGTACCAGAGGGCCAGACCCTCGGTGACGTCGGCGGTCTCCGTCGCCTGGACCGGAGTCGTGGCCACGGCCAGGCCGGCGATCAGGGACACGGCGGTCAGTGCGGCCAGTCGTCCTGCCCCCCGTCCTGCCCGACTCCGGAGTCGATGTCTGTGCGCCATGGAGGGGACCGCCGTTTCAAACGTGTGACGTGATGTTGCAGGAGTGTCAAACGGTGTGCATGGCCGCGTCAAGACTTTCCGAACGATGTCCGACAGGCCGAACGGGCAACGTGGCGCCCAGCAGCGCGCGCCCGGTGCCGAGTTGAGCTTTCGGCCGCCCGATGAGCGACCGTCACCGGTGTGAGGCGGGTGGACGGTGTGGGCCCGCCGCGACCGCCGGGCGGGGTGAGCCGGCCCGGCGGCCCGCCTGGACAAACACGGTCCAATCGAGCGACACCTGCGGTGAGTGGCCCGACTCACATGGCCAACAAGGTCACCCACCGCCACGATGGGTCCCGTCACCGTCAGGCTGAAGGGGTCCAGGATGTTCCGCAAGGTGCTGGTCGCCAACCGCGGCGAGATCGCGATCCGTGCATTCCGTGCCGGCTACGAGCTGGGCGCGCGCACGGTCGCCGTCTTCCCGCACGAGGACCGCAACTCGCTGCACCGGCTGAAAGCCGACGAGGCGTACGAGATCGGCGAACCGGGCCACCCGGTGCGCGCCTATCTCTCCGTGGAGGAGGTCGTCGGC
>NZ_JBEPBI010000284.1:0-9429 GCF_040299045.1 Streptomyces sp. NPDC001027 | reverse complement strand
GACCCCACCCGATTTTTGTTTTTGCGTGACTGTAGTTCATACGTGTCATCTTCCGATCGCCACGCGCCGATCCGCCCGGCCGGGGGCGGCCGCCGCGTCGGCGGGGTGTCCGCAGGCCGGGCCGGGCGCCGGGCCGGGTCAGGACGTCAGGAGGGCCGCGCAGTAGGCGTCCACGCCCATCAGCGGGAGCGGCGGCGTGGCCGGCCGGATCGCGCGGACGAGCCGGGGCACCTCACGCGACCAGCGGCGCAGGGGGAGCCAGGCGGCGACGTGGGCCTGCTCGCGGTCGGTGCCGCGGCGGCCCGCACCGCCGACGTCGTGACGCATCCTCGGGACGCGGCCGCGGCCGCGGCGCTCGACGACGTTGCGGGTGAAGGTGTTCGCCACGGCCCGCATGTCTGCGTGCGTGAAGACTTCGGGCAGGCCGGGGGCGTCGCGGTAGAGGCAGAGGAAGTCGATGTCGATCAGGGCGTGCGTGACGTCCTCGGGGACGGTGACCGCGCGGTAGGAGGGGCGGACGCCGGAGCCGTCGGTCCGGGGCGAGCCGGTGGCCTCCCACCCCCGGTGCACACGGCCGAAGCCGGGCCAGTACGGCCAGACGGCCGCGCCGTCGGAGACGACGAGGTCCCCGTGCAGGGCGCGGGCCATCGCGGCGGCGCGGTCGCGCCAGCGGGCCTCGCCGGTGACCACGGCGAGCTGGACGGCGGTGCGGCCCATCGCGAGGAACTCGTTGGTGGGCAGCTCGGCGCCCGCGAAGGAGACCGGTTCGTCGGGCAGCCAGCGGTAGAAGCCGCGCCCGTCGTCCGTGGCGTCCCACTGCTCGTCGTGGACGCGCATCGCCCGGTCCGCCGCCTCGAGGTAGCCGTCGAGGCGGGCGCGCACGGAGGCGGGCACGGCGTCGGGGCGTTCCCGGGCGAGCCGGGCGAGGCCGGCCATGGGGTAGGTGATCATGCCGGTCTGGGCGGCGAGGGAGACCATGGCGGGCCGTACGGCGTAGGCGCCGGGGCGCGGTCTTCGGGGGCCGTGGGCCGGCCGGTCGGACGGCAGCAGCCGGGCGGTGACCGCGGTGCGCTGCTCGTACGCGGCGTACAGGACCCGGTCCGCGCGGCGGTCGTCGAGCGGGTCGAGGCTGAGTCCCGCCACCTCGACGTCCGCCCGCTGGGGGCCGGTCACGGATATCCGGAAGTGCCGGTCGCCGTCCGGGTGGACGGCGACCTTGGCGGTTCTGGCGTGCGACGGACAGACCGTGACCTCGAGGGCGGGCCGGCCGTCCGTGTCGTTCAGGACGACGGAGGCCGCGGTGAACTTGTGGGCGGTGCTCCACACCGGCAGGCTGCGACCGCGGAAGTCGTGCACGCCCCGGACGTCGTCGCGCGCCAGGAGGACCTGGTCGATGAGGTCCGCGAGCCGCTCGGCGTAGTCGGGCCGGCCGGTGCGCCGGGCCATCAGCAGATACCCCTGCATGCGCCACGAGGTGCCCCAGCCGATCACTCCGGTCTCGTTGTGGGGCAGGACGTGCGGGCCGTTCACTCCGGCGAGGTTGCGCTCGGTCTCGCCGAAGGAACGTATTCCGACACGGTGCAGGCCGGCAAACTTCTCTTCAAGAAACGGCATCGGGCGAGTATGGCACCGTGACCGGACGCCCTCACCGCCGTTGCGTGAATTCCCGCCGACCGGTTCCTCAGGCCCCGGAGACCTCCGCCAGATAGGCGGCCGTCTTCTCCGGCTCGTAGAAGAAGTCCTCGAAGTCCGCCGGATCGTTGAAGGCGTTGGCGAAACGATCGGCCACCGGCGGCAGCTGCCCGGCCGCGCCCAGCAGGTTGACGATGTGCTCCGGCGGCGGGGCCAGCATCGCGTTGGTCCACTTGGTGACGTGCTGCGCGGTGTCCCAGTACCGGTCGAACGTGGCGCGCATCCACTCCTCGTCGAACTCCTTCTCCCCGCGCTCGAGGATCGACGCGAGGTAGGCGGCCGCGCACTTGGCGGCGGAGTTGGAGCCCTGGCCGGTGATCGGGTCGTTGGCGACGACGACGTCCGCGACGCCCAGCACCAGGCCGCCGCCGGGCAGACGGCCGACGGGGTTGCGGACCGTGGGGGCGTAGCGGCCGGCGAGCGTGCCGCCCGCGTCCGTCAGTTCCACCCTGGTGGCCCGCGCGTACTCCCAGGGCGTGAACCTCTCCATGAGCTCCAGCGTCAGGGAGAGGTGTTCCGCCGGGTCCTTGACGCCGTTGAAGACGTCCAGAGGGCCGCCGGGTATGCCCTCCCAGAACAGGATGTCCGCGCGGCCGGAGGTGGTGAGCGTCGGCATGACGAAGAGTTCGCCGACGCCGGGGACCAGGTTGCAGCGGACCGCCTCGGTGTCCGGGTGCTCCGGGCGCGGGTCCATGCCGTGGACGTAGGACACGGCCAGGGCGCGCTGCGGCTCGGCGTAGGGGGAGCGCCCGGCGTCCCGGCCGAACATCTGGACGAGTTCGCCCTTGCCCGCGGAGACCAGGACGAGGTCGTAGGCGCGGGAGAAGTAGTCGAGGTCGGAGACCGCCGCGCCGTGGACGACGAGCTGGCCGCCGCGCTGGGCGAACGTCTCCATCCAGCCGGCCATCTTCACGCGCTGGTCGACGGACTGGGCGAAGCCGTCGAGCCGGCCGAGCCAGTCGATCGCGCGCTGGGTGGGGCCGGGGTCGTGCGAGCCGGGGGCGGCGACCGAGACGCCGAGGCCCTGGATCTTCGGGGCCTGCTGCTCCCAGAAGTTCAGCTGGAGGTCGCGCTCGTGCTGCAGGGCCGTGTGGAACATGCACTGCGTCGACATGACGCGGCCGGAGCGGATCTCGTCCGCCGTCCGGTTCGACATCAGGGTGACCTCGTACCCGTGCGACTGGAGGCCGAGGGCGAGCTGGAGTCCGGACTGGCCGGCTCCGACGACGAGTATCTTCCGCATGCGGGGATGGCTCCTAAACGAGGATTACTCGGGGGTTTCGTCGAGCGCGTGGCCCACCAGGGCCAGGAGGGTCTCGATCACCGAGATCCGGCGTCGCGCATCCATGATCATGACAGGTATGTGCGGGGGCACCGTCAGCGCCTCGCGCACGTCCTCGGGCTCGAACAGCTCACTGCCGTCGAAGTGGTTGACGGCGACCACGTACGGCAGTCCGCAGCTCTCGAAGTAGTCCAGCGCGGGGAAGCAGTCCTTCAGTCGGCGGGTGTCTGCCAGCACGACCGCGCCGATCGCACCGCGCACCAGGTCGTCCCACATGAACCAGAAGCGCTGCTGCCCCGGTGTGCCGAACAGGTAGAGCACCAGGTCGTCGTCGAGGGTGAGTCGGCCGTAGTCCATGGCGACCGTGGTGGTGACCTTCTCCGGCGTGCCGGTGAGATCGTCGGTCTCCTCGCTCGCCTGGGTCATCAGCGCCTCCGTCTGGAGGGGCTCGATCTCCGAGACGGCGCCGACCAGCGTGGTCTTGCCGGCTCCGAAGCCGCCCGCCACCACGATCTTCGTGGCGACGGGGGCCCGGGTGCGGTCCGTCTGCCAGGGCTGCAGAGGCTCGTCGGGTTCGACGACGGGGGTGACGCCGGGGGAGGAGGCGGCGTCAGAGACGACGGAGTCCACTCAGCACCCTTTCCAGCAGAGCGCGGTCGGGACGGCCCGTACCGTGAGCGGTACCGGTGCCGTACACACGGATCTTTCCCTGGTCCGCGAGGTCGCTGAGCAGCACCCGGACCACGCCGAGCGGCATCCTCAGCAGCGCGGCGATCTCGGCCACCGTGCGCATCCGGCGGCACAGTTCGACGATGGCCCGCAGCTCGGGCATCACGGTGGACTTGAGCGAGCCGCCCGTCAGCTCCCGCCGTTCCTCGGGGGCCTCGAGTGCCGCCACGAACGTCTCGACGAGGAGGACGTGGCCGAAGCGGGTGCGGCCGCCGGTGAGCGAATAGGGGCGCACCCGGGCCGGCTTGCGGTCGCCGCCGCGGACGGGGAGCTGCTGTCGGACGTTCTTCGGGCCCGTGCTCATCGCAGACTCCCGGTCGTCTCGGACTCCAGGGATTTTCGCAGTTCGCTGCGGAGTTCCGGGGTGAGCACATGTCCGGCGCGGCCCACGAAGAGAGCCATGTGGTACGACACCACGCTCATGTCGCAGTCGGCGGAGCCGTGCACGCCGAGGAGCGAGCCGTCGCTGATCGACATGACGAAGAGGCTGCCCTCCTCCATGGCCACCATGGTGTGCTTCACCCCGCCGAACTCCATGAGCTTGGCGGCCCCGACGGTGAGGCTGCCGATGCCGGAGACGATGGTGGCGAGGTCCGCCGAGGACCCGCGGGGTCCGCTGGGCCGGGTCTCCCTGGACTGCCGGGCCGCGGCGTTGCGGCCGGGGTCCGAGGAGAGCAGCAGCAGGCCGTCCGAGGAGACGACCGCGACGGACTGAATGCCGGGGACCTCCTCCACGAGGTTGCTCAACAGCCAGTGCAGGTTACGGGCTTCACTGCTCAGTCCGAAGGTACTGGGCGCGGTCAACTGCTTGCCTCCTCGACTGTGCCCCCCGTGTCTTCTTCGGCGTGTGCGTGTGCTTCTTGAGCTGCTCGGCGCGGTGCGTCCGGCTCCGCGGAAGGTGACGGGACCCGGTTCTGGCCCGTTCGTTCGGCGATCTCCGCTTCGACGTCGCGGTAACCGGCCTCCGCTCCCCGGCGGAAGCCGCCCAGACGGCGGCGGAGGGCGTCCGCGTCGACGGTGGCGGTCCGCCGGCGCGGGGCCTGTGCGGGTGCGGTGATCCTGGGCGTGCGCTTCGGGAGGCCCTTGTCGGTGACGAGCTCTTCCGGGGCGTCGGGGGTGCGGGCGTGCTCGGCTTCGGTGTCGGGGGCGGCGCCGCCGGGGGCGGTGTCGGGGACGGTGGCGGGGTCGGGGACGGTACGGGGCGCCGGTCGGGCCCCGGGCACCGTCGGCGCGGCCTGGGCCGGCCACGCGGTCGGTCCTGCGGGCGCCTCCCCGGCGGGTGCGGGGTCGTCGTCCCGCCACCGGGCGCCCTCCTGCTCCGTGTCCGGCGAGTCCGGCGGGCTCGGCAGCAGGAGTTCCATGGTCGTCTCGGCCGGCCGCTCCGCGGGCGGCTCGGTCACCGGCTCCGCGGTCGGCGTCGATGCGGATGCGGACGCCTGCACGGCGTCCGGCGTCGCGTCGGGCGTCGGCGCGGGCTCGGGCGCCGCCGGGGAGGCGGTCGCGGGCTCGGGCGCCGCCGGGGAGGCGGTCGCGGGCTCGGGCGTCTGCTCCGCCGGGGGCCGGGCCTCGCGGACCGCCCGCTCCGCCAGGGCGACCAGCGGGTCCGCGGACGGCGAACGGCTGGGCAGGACGTTGGAGTTGGCCTCCGCGTCCGCACCGGGGAGGGTGAAGCTCTGGGCGGCGGCCGAAGCCGGGGAGGTAGCCGGGATCGCGGCGGCCGGGGCCGCGGCCAGCAGCGGAGCCGGCAGGACGACGACCGCCGCCACGCCGCCCTGCTTCTGTTCGCGCAGCCGCACCCGCACCCCGTGCCGGTGGGCGAGCCGGGCGACCACGTACAGACCGAGGCCGAGACCGCCCTCGCCCTCCTGGTCGTACGGCGTCTCCGGGTCGAACTCGGTGAGGCGTGCGTTGAGGCGGCTCAGCCGGTCCTCCGTGATCCCGATGCCCTCGTCCTGGACGGAGAGCATCACCTCGCCGTTCTCCAGGAGCCAGCCGGAGACCTCGACCGGCAGGTCCGGCGGGGAGAACGAGGTGGCGTTCTCCATCAGCTCGGCCAGCAGGTGCGAGAGGTCGTCCGCGGCGAAGCCCGCCACGTGTGCGTGCGGCGGGAGCGCGGAGATCCGCACGCGCTCGTAGCGCTCGATCTCGCTGACCGCGGCGCGGACCACGTCCACCAGCGGGATCGGGCCCGCGTGCTGCTGGACGTGCTCGGCGCCGGCCAGCACCAGCAGGTTCTCGCTGTGGCGGCGCATGACCGTGGCGAAGTGGTCGAGTTTGAAGAGGGTGGCCAGCCGGTCCGGGTCCTGCTCGCGCTCCTCCAGGCTCTCGATGACGGCGAGCTGACGCTCCACCAGACCCAGGGTGCGCAGCGCGAGATTGACGAAGGTGCCGCTGATGCTGTCCCGCAGGCCGTCCAACTGGGCTGCCGCGTCGCCGAGTTCGGCGCGCAGCTCTTCCCGTGCGTCGGCCATCTGCCGGCGCTGCCCGACGAGGTGCTTGCGGTCGGACTCCAGCGTGGCGACCCGCTCGTGGAGGGTCGCGGCGTGCGCGTGGAGGGCGTTGACGGAGCGCACGACCTGGGCGAACTCGTCGTTGCGGCCGGTGAACGCGACCGGTTCCTCCGCGGCGGGGTTCTCCGCCCCGGCGAGCCTGGCGGATCCGCGGCGCAGCACGGACAGCGGGCGGGTGAGGCTGCGGGCCATGCCTGTGGCGACGGCGACGGCCAGCAGCATCAGCGCGCCGAGGACGGCGACGCGGATCTCCAGGCCGGTGACGTCGTCGTCGCGCAGCCCGGCGAGGTCCTCGGCGCGATGGCCGTACAGTGAGGCCTCGGCTCCGCGCATCAGGTCGACGCGGGCGGAGAGCGCGGCGTCGAGTTTCCTGACGCTGGTGCCGAGTTCGCGCTCGCTCAGTTCGGGCTCGTCGGTGAGGGACGCGAGATAGGCCTCGGCGGTGTCGACGTCGCCGCCGGTCACGGTGGAGTCGTAGGAGGCCAGCGTCTCCTCGGGCGCGCCCTCGCGGAAGTCGGCGAGGGCCGCGTCGGAGCGCAGCCGCGCCTGCTGCGCGGCGGCGGTGAGGGCGTCGCGCTGTTCGGCGTCGGAATCGCTCGCGACCTTCTCGGTGGTCGTCCGGCCGGTGACGGGGTCGTAGTCCGTCTCCGTGGTGGTCGGCACGCTGAGCGCCGCCAGCAGCAGTCCGCGGGTCGCGGAGGCCTGCTGGACGCCGGTGTCGAGCTCGGCGAGGGCGTACGCGCCGGCGCCCGCACGGGGCGGCATGTCCTCCGCCAGCCGGTCGACGAGCGCATGGAGTGCGGCGATCGCCTTGGAGTAGTCCTGGTGCGCCTGCAGCGCCGTGCTCTTGCCGGTGAGGGCCGACTGCCGCGCCGAGGGGACGGCGGCGAGGGCGGCGCGCAGCGCCGCGGAGACGTCGGTCCCGGCGGTCAGCTCGCGCACCTGGAGGTCCACCCTGGCGCTGCTCTGCGCGGAGGGCGCCCGGGACTTCGCACGGCCGGCCGCCACATAGACGGTGACCTCGTCGCGCTCGTCGGCGAGGGACTGGGCGAGTGCGAGGGCGTCCTGGGTCTGCTCGGCCAGGGTGACCAGGTCCTGGGAGTCCTTCAGCTGGCCGGAGGCGGCCAGGATCGAGGGGGCGCCGGCGCCGGCGATGGCGGCGGCCACCACGGCCACCGCGACGATCAGCCGGTTGCGCACATGGGTCGGACGGCCCTTGCCGACGGGGGCGCCCTCCGCGGCGCCCCCCTCGGAGGCCGTCTGCCTGCCTGTACGCCGAGGCCGCGTCTTCTGCACCGGTGCTCGCATTCCTGACTCGTGTTCCAGGGGCCGGATGTGACGCTCAGTCAACTGACGTCCACGTCCGGTACGGTTCCCGACCCTCCCAGTGCCGGTGGACAGGGGCCGCGCATCGCTTGCCCCGCCACCCGAAGGAGTGAACATCGGAGGGGAGTTGGCGGGCAAGTTCCTCTGGCGCGTGCGGCAGCCCTGTCCGGTCGGCCGGTTGGACGTGGGCGGCGGGCTTTGACAGGATTCGCCGACACGCGTTCCCGGAGTGCTTCATTCCCGCCCAAAACAGGCGTCTGACCTGCGGCGGCGCACCCGTTCGGCGTGTGTTGCCAGCCTTTCGCGAAGGCCGTGAAGGGCTCGTGCAGACTGGCCGGATGCGTACGGAACTTGTGTCGGAGGCCGGTGACCGGGCCCGCCCCAACGAGGACTTCGCGAGCGTCGGGCTCGCCGCCTCCGGGCAGGGAGGTTCGCTCGTCCTCCTCGACGGGGTGACTCCGCCGCAGGGCGGCGGGGGCTGTCTTCATTCGGTCCCCTGGTTCACGGCACGGTTGGGCGGCGCCCTGACCGAACTGACCGTTTCACTCACGGATGTTCCGCTGGCCGGGGCGCTCTCCCTCGCCATCGCGCGTACCGCCGAGGCCCATGCGGAAACCTGTGACCTTTCTCACCCGCGCACTCCTCAGGCGACGGCGGTCCTGGCGCGCTGGTCTCCGCGGACCGTGGAGTACCTGGTCCTGTGCGACGCGACGCTGCTGCTCGCCTCGCCCGACGGCGCGGTGACCGCCGTCCAGGACGACCGGCTGGCCCGGCTGCCGCGCACCCTGCTGCGCAGCGCCGACGTCGTCGACGGCACGCTGCGCAACCGGGAGGGCGGCTTCTTCACCGCGGCGGCCGATCCGTCGGTGGCGGCCCGCGCGGTGACGGGGTCCGTGCCGCGCGGGGAGGTCCGTTCGCTGGCGGCCCTGTCGGACGGGGCCGGGCGCTGGGCGGAGCTGTTCCGCCAGGGCGACTGGGGGGATCTGTTCGCCCTCGTCGACCGGCAGGGGGCGCGGACGCTGGTGGAGCGGGTGCGGGAGCTGGAGCGGGCGGACGAGGCGACCGGACGGCCCCTGCTCGGCCGGGCGAAGACCCACGACGACGCGACGGTGGTCCACGTGGAGCCATGACCGGACCCGGCCCCGGAGTCGGACCCGCGCCGCATCCGCGCCCGCGCCCGCGCCCGCGCCCACGAGCATGCCCACGTCCACAGGACGCAGGTCCCGAGGCCCGTGGATCCGGCTGGCTCGGCGGGGTTACTTCTCCATGCCGCGGTTCAGCTGGTGCAGCAGCCTTGCCAGCTCCTCGACCTCGGCGCGGTCCCAGTGGGAGAAGTGGCTGACGTACCGCTCCCGGCGGGCGTCGCGGACCCGGCCCACCCGGGTGCGGCCCTCCTCGGTGAGGTCGACCAGCCAGGCCCGGCCGTCCGCCGGGTCCGGTGCGCGGGCGACCAGGCCGAGCTGTTCCAGGGCGCGCAGCTGGCGCGACATGGTGGCCTTGCCGACGCCGATGTAGGCGGCGAGCTCGGTGGCGCGCTGGCGGCCGCACTCCTCCAGCCGGACGAGGAGCCCGTAGGCGGCGGACTCCAGGTCCGGATGGACCTCGCGGGCCATCTCCCCCTGGTTGGCGCGGGCTCGGCGGAACAGCACCGTCAGCTCCCGCTCCAGGGACAGGAACTCCCGGTCGTCCCGCTCCACCGCGCGCGACGGCGCGCCGGGCGCGTCCCCGCGTCCGTCGCCGTTCGTGTCCTCGTGCACGTCAGCACCTCTGCCCATCGTCCGCCGTCGCCGCCGTCGGCGCAGCTCCTCAGTATTTCGCAGGCCATGCCCGGAGGCGTCCCGCAGGGCCGCCGCCGGGCATGGCGAGGGCCCGGTCCCCACAGGTCCCGGG
>NZ_JBEPBI010000283.1:0-9434 GCF_040299045.1 Streptomyces sp. NPDC001027 | reverse complement strand
CAGCACGGTGCGGGCGACCGGGTTGCCGAGCGTGTCCAGCCCGACGGCGTTCGTGCGCCAGGCCAGTCTCGGGGCGCCGTGCAGGGCGTCGACGAACAGCTGCGGCTTGGCCTTCACCTGGTTCAGGCGCACGCCGAGAGGCCACCGACCTGTCATGCCCATACCCGGGGCGTGCTCGGCTGGGGCCGCGGGAACCGCCGGGGACTCCCCGGGTTCACGCCTTGACCGGCCTGGTCACGCCTTGACCGGATCGCTCCCCGGTTCCTTCACGATGCGGTCGCCGACCGCGATCGACTTCCACAGCCCACGCCCGATGCGCACCTTCATCAACTCACCGTCCCCCCGCCTCACCTCGATGAAGTGGTACATGTTCGCGCCGTCGAGCATGCCCCGCGACTTGTCCTCGACGACGCCTTCCCAGGCGTCGTCCGGTCCTGGTTTGTGAGACTTGAACATGCCGCAAGCCTACGAAGGCAGACAGGCGCGGGTGCAGTGTCACGAGGCACGCATACTGCGGTACAGATGTCTTACAGGGACCCTCACAAATGTCCTCTCGACCCCTCGGGCACAGGAGCCGGCGTCGGCCGACCATCCGTTTCGCGCTTCCTGGCGGCCAGAGCGCTCGCCAGCACCAGCGACCGGTAGGGATTCGACGCGCTCAGAGCCTTCGCCACCTCCACGGCCTCGTCCAACAGGGCCAACCGTTGCTCGGGCGACTCCTGCACCAGGAGCGACGCGCTCGCCTCCACCAGGACGTACGCCAGCTTCGACCCGTACACCTCCGGCTCGACCTGCGTCAGAAGGCGGTAGATCCACAGCCCCTCGGCGCCGCGCACCACACGCCGGTTGGCACTGAGCAGCCTGACCCTCGCCAGCGTCACCATGTCCTGATCCATTGCTCCCCCTTCGTCCGTCACCCCCGGTCCGCGCATGTCACACAGCGAGACAGCACGGTGAACGCATCGACAACCGCCAAGGGCTGCCGACACGTCGACCGAGGAGTGGATGACGACGAGTCTCGCGCGCGAAATCGACTGCCACAAGGTCGAACGGACGTGCGCTGAGTCCTACCGAAACCGTCTCCGAACAGGCATGATGGACCTGACACTCTCTCACGTCTCGTTTCTGTCGCTGCTCATGGACGCAACCACGGCATCCAGCGGATCGATCAGACGCCGTCGAGGACGGGCCAGTGCGCGGCTGGAGAGGGCGCTGTCCGACATCATGCGCCTCGCGCCTCCCCGCGGCTCGCCCCGCCCCCGCCCCCCACGGCCTTGCGATGCGCACATCAGACCTGGCCGGCGTCGGCCGACAGATACCGCCCCACTCGTCCGAACGGCTTGGGCCGCCGGCCCGTGCTGCGCCGCGGAAAGCCTTCCGATGAGTTTCCGGCGAGCCTGGGGTCTATCCGTCAACGAAGGGAGCGCACCATGCGCAAGATCATTGTCTGCACGTTCCTGACCCTGGACGGCGTCATGCAGGCGCCGGGAGGCCCGGACGAGGACGCCGAGAGCGGTTTCGAGCACGGCGGCTGGCAGAAGCCGGTGGCCGACGAGGAGGTCGGCGCGGCCATCGCCGGTTGGTACGAGCACTCCGACGCGATGCTGCTCGGCCGCAAGACGTACGACATCTTCGCGTCGTACTGGCCGACCGCCGATCCCGGCAACCCTTTCACCCACCGGATGAACAGCATGCACAAGTACGTCGCCTCTCGGACCCTGACGTCCGTCGACTGGCAGAACTCCACACTGCTCCAGGGCGACACCGTCGACGCGGTGCGCAGGCTGAAGGAGTCCGACGGCGGCGACGTCAACGTCGTCGGCAGCGGTGACCTCGCCCAGACGCTCATGCGGCACGGCCTCGTCGACGAGTACCGGCTGACCATCCATCCGGTGATCATCGGCACCGGCAAGCGGCTGTTCGCCGACGGAGCGATCCCCAGTGCGCTCGAGCCGGTCAGAGTGACGACGACGAAGGGCGGCACCGTCGTCGGCGTCTACCGACCGAGCGGCGAACCCGCCTACGACAGTTACTAGGAGCGCCCCCGTCAGGCGGGAGTTACGGCGTCATGCCAGCGTGGCGACAATGGCCGGAAGGGACGTTGGCGGGGCGTCCTCATCGCAGGGACTCTTCTGGGGCAACCTCGACCGTGGACGTCTCAACAAGGGGGCCGAACATGCGCAGGATCGCGACGACCGTTGCAGCGCTGGCACTGACCGTCGGGGGTGGGCTCGCCATGGCGCCCAGTGCCGACGCGGCGACAGCCTGCCCGTCCGGAGCAGTCTGCATCCGCGAGACCGACGGCAGCATCCTGAGTCGGAACATCTTCTACAGCTACGGCTATCACAACCTGTCCAACGTCACCGGCAAGCGCGTGCTGGTCAACAGCCAGACCGGCGGCGCCGGCTTCCAGGTCTGCTTCGGGTACAACGGCGTCAACTGCTCCGAAGTGGCCCGCGAGACTGGTGATTTCGCGCCGTACGACATGACGCCGATCAACTCCGTGGTTCTCGTGCGCTAGTCATAGCCGGGAGCGTCCTACCGACGGCGGAGGTCGCGGTCGCGGTACGGGGTGACGTGCGCATGCTGTCTAAAAGCGCAGGTCACGGCTGGTTCGCAAGGTTTCCACAAGGTTCGTGGCGCACGATTCGGTGGGCAACGCGGACTGCCGCTGAGCGGAATCGAGATGGCTGTGCCCTGTGTTCAGCCGGGTCTCGAGCTGTCCAGCGAAGCGGCAGGCCCCCACCCGTTACACGTCACCCGAAAAAGGAAACCTCGTGAAGAAGCCCCGTATGGGCCGCGTGATCGCGGCCTCGGCCGTGCTGATCAGCAGCGGCGCCGTAGTCTTCGTCCCCGCGTCGGCGGCCTCGGCCACCGAGGCCGACTGCGACGGCATTGCCGTCATCGGCCGCTTCAGGGCCGTCGAGTCCGGCGCCTCGTTCGACTTCAGGGGCCGCCGCGTCGAGCTGCAGAACGAGTCGGCGCTCGACCGCTACAGCCGCGCGGAGATCAAGTCCGGGCGCAAGGCCGGCGACCGGCTGTGGGTCGACCGCAGCTTCCACTCGTTCCCCAACACCAAGGGCATCGTCAGCGACCAGCAGGCGAAGAGCGAGGGCTGGAAGATGTGCGGCCCCTACACCGGCACCCGCACACAGTCCGTCTTCAACTCCAACTTCGCCGCACGCGCCTGTGCCGAGATCGAGGGCATCACCAAGTGCGGCAAGTGGTACGTGGACTGACCTGCCCCGGCGGCAGGGTGCGACTTCGGCGCCCTGCCGTGTGACCGCCGTGTGACCGCACCCTGTGAGGCCGCCGCCCTTCCCCATGCGGGACGGGCGGCGGCCTTTCCGCATGCGGCAAGCGTGACGCGTGGCCGTCGGCGACGGGACGTCAGACATGCGATGTCTGGCAGGGGATGTCTCGCAACACTCTCCGCGTAGTAGGTCATATACCGTCCCACTGACGCCAGTTCATCCCTTCACACCCGTTGACACGGACGGGCTGCATGGTCGAACTTCATGCGTATCACCCGACGCTTCGGCCCGGAGGGAAGGCGTGTCTGCAGGCATCTGCAAACACTTGACGGCCTGAATCCGGATCCTTCGGGCTGCCGTCCCACCGTCTCACCCCGAAGATCCGAGCCGCCGCCTCAATACGGGAGTACAGCCATGCCGTCAGGAAATCTGTCACGCCGCACACTGCTGGGCGCCGTCGGCGCCGCCGTGGCCTCGACCGCCCTGCCCGTGATCCCCGCGTTGTCGCCCCTGCTGGCGGAGGCTGCCGCCGCGGACCCGCAGACCAACCTGGAAAAGCTCGTGAACATGCGGTTCGGCATGTTCAACCACTTCAACCTGGGCACCTTCACCGACGAGGAGTGGGCCGCCCCTCACCAGAACCCCGCCCTGTTCGCGCCCACAGCCGTGGACTGCGCGCAGTGGGCTGCCGCCGCGGCGGCGGCGAAGATGAGCTACGGCATCCTGACGACCAAGCATCACGACGGCTTCGCCCTGTGGCCGAGCGCATACGGCGCCCAGAACGTCGCGAACAGCTCCTACAAGCAGGACGTGGTGAAGGCGTACTGCGACGCCTTCCGGGCCAAGGGGCTGAAGGTCGGCCTCTATTACTCGATATGGGACCGCACCTTCGGCGTCGAGGCCTGGGAGAGCCGGCACAGGGTGTCGGGTCTCGACGTCACCGACGCCATCCAGCCCGGCGACATGACCTTCATCCTCGGTCAGATCACGGAGCTGCTCACCGGCTACGGCGCCATCGACATGTTCGTCACGGACGGCTACGGGTGGCAGATGGGCCAGCAGGCCGTCTCCTACCAGCGGATCCGCGAGCATGTGAAGTCACTCCAGCCGGACATCGTCATGATCGACCACGGTGGACTGTCGGTGCCCTTCCTCGGCGACGCGATCTACTTCGAGGAGCCGCTGGGCATCGCGGCGCCGGCCGGGAACACCTACGCCGCCACGCAGGGACAGACGATCAGCGACGGATGGTTCTGGCATCCGTCCACCCCGACCCAGGGACTGATGAGCAAGGACGCGATCCTGTCGCACCTGGCGGATCTGGAACCGAAGTACACCTCGTTCATCCTCAACTGCCCGCCCAACCGCAACGGCAGGCTGGACACCAACATCGTCAACCGACTCGCCGAAGTGGGGGCGGCCTGGAGCCCGAACACCTCCCGCCCGCCGCTGCCGACGCAGATGCCGCGCGCCGAGCACCCCGTGACGCCCGTCAGCGCCTACGCGACCGGATTCCACAGCGGCGAGGGACCGCTCAACGCCATCGACGGGCTGAGCGACAAGGGCTACGAGACCTGCTGGTCGACGTGGGGACTGACCCCGGCCCTGCCCCACTCCCTCACGATCGACCTGGGCGGGGTGTGGAGCGATGTCTCCACCCTGGAGTATCTGCCCAAGCAGTGGAACCGCAACGACACCACCGACGGCGACATCACCTCGTACACCATCTCCACCAGCACCGACGGCACGGACTTCACCCAGGTCGCCGCCGGCACATGGGCAGGCGACCACACCACCAAGGTGACCGAATGGCCCGCCCGGAACGTGGGCTTCATTCGGATCCAGGCCAACGCGGCCACCGGCGGCTACGCCAACGTGGGCGGTGTCAGGATCGGCGGACGGACGGCCAGGCCGACCCTTCTGTCGAATGTCCTCCCGGCCGGGAACACGGTCTACCGCATCGTCAACCGCAAGAGCGGCAAGGTCGTCGACGTGTACGACTTCGGCACCGCCAACGGCGCCGACATCCAGCAGTGGCCGTGGCTGAACAACACCGCCCAGAAGTGGACCTTCGCCTCCACGGGCGACGGCTACTACGAGATCAAGAACGTGAACAGCGGCAAGCTGATGGAGGTGGCCGAACTCTCGCGGGTGAACGGCGGGAACGTCGCCCTGTACGCGGACGACGACGTCCCCCAGCAGCACTGGGCGGTCACGCCGACCGGCGACGGCTACTACTGCCTCACCAACCGGTTCAGCGGACTGTCCCTCAACGTCGACGCGGGCTCGACCGCCGACGGGGCCGACATCAACCAGTTCACGTACAACCGCGCGCCTGAGGAGCAGTGGCAGATCATCCCCGTCTGACGGTCCCGCTCAACACCGGCGTCACCTCGGCGGCCCGCGAGCCCTCGGGATGCGCGGGCCGCGAGACCCTGCCCGAACTGATGTGCAGTGTGGGATGATCGGGACCATGATCGAAGCTCCCGCACGGAAGGGCGGCCACCGCCCCGCCCGATGACATGGCCGGACGAGGCCGTGGCCGACGGCACCGCCGCGACACCCGCCCACCCCTCCCGCATCGCGCTGTTCGAGGCGGTACGCGCCGACCGCACCGGCCCCGTCGCCACCCGGCTGCTCCGGCTCGCCCACGCCGACTCCCCCGCCGTACGCCGCGAGGCCCTGGGTCTGCTCCACAGCATGGCCCGCGAACTGCCCTGGGAAGAAGCGGTCAACGCCGCTGCGGCCCTGCTCGGCGACCCCGACGAGGGAGTGCGGCGCCGAGCCGCGAGCCTCGTCGGCCACCTCGGCCGGCCCGATCTGGTGCTCGCGGTCCTCGGCGAACTCACCGACCCTGTCGTGCGCACCGGCCTGGCCGGCGCGCTCGGCCCGGGCGCCGCCCACCTGACCGGCGACAGCCTCGCGTCGGTCCGCTTCCTCGCCCACCTGGAGACGCTGCGGGCGGCGCCGCCCCCGCGATGGCGATCCCTGGACGACGCACTCCTCGACGACGCCCAAGAAGCCGCCCACCACCTCGAGGACGTCGGGCGCCTCTGGGGCGAGGCCCTGTACGGACTCGGGCGTGAGCACGACACGTACGCCCTCGTGGCCCGCCTCCTCGCCGACCCCGGCACCCGGGACATCGGCGCCGACCTGACCCGCGAGGCGTGCCACGACTGGCGGAACGCCCCGGTCAGGCTACTGCCGTCACTCCTCCGACATCACAGCCGAAGGGCCACCCCGGCTCTCGACAGGGCCCTCGCGACGGCTTCGATTTCCGAGGCGGCGACGCGGGCTCACCCTGCTCTGCCGGCCGTAGCCCGTGTCACTGCGCCCCGGGGGACGGGGCGGGTCCCGTCCACCGCGCCGGCGCACGACAGCACGTCCGCCGCCGCGCTCCTCGCCGACAGACCGGTGGGCGTCACCCGACTCGCGCACGCCTCCGAGATCTTCGATGCCCTGCTGGACGCCGGCCCGTTGACCTTCCAGCAGGCGGCCCAGCTCTATAATCTGACGTTCCGTCATCCCGGCCGCTCGCAGGCGGAGTGCGCCCCGCTGTGGCTCCGGCACGCCGGCCCTTCCGCACTGCCCCGGCTGCTCGCCCTCATGACACCGCACCTGGCCGACTACGCGGTAGGCGAGTACTACCTCGCGGGTCTCGCCCGGATGGGCGGCCGCGCACGTCTCGCGCTGCCGGCCGTGACGGCCCTGATCGACAGGCGTACCCGCATCCCCGTCAACGACTCCACCCGCGACGCCGAGATGAGACTGGACGAGAGCCTTCTGGCCGCCGCTCTCCGCACCCGCCGAGCGATCCTCGCCCACCCCGATCCGCCCGCTCCTGCCCCGCAGCCTCCCCAAGCGGACTGACCGCGCTCGTCGGAGACGTGTTGCGGCAGCTCGGAGACGGCCGCACGCGATCCGCAGCCGGAGCGATGCGGCGCGAGCGGCCGTCGACGTCAACGGCGTGGGGTGTTGTGACGTGAGATTTCATGAGGTGACGTGTCAGTGGACGGCGCCGGCGACCACCGCGGTGTACCCGCCGGCCAGTTCCAGTTCCCGCGGCGGCCCGACGAAGACCTTGCGGGACGCGTGGAGCACGATCGCGGTGTCGCAGCAGGCGTGCGCGTCCTCCATGAGGTGGGTGGCCAGCACCACGGTCGTGGTCGCGCCGAGGCTGCGCAGCAGGGCGTGGAAGCGGTCCCTCTCGGCAGGGTCCAGGCCGGTGGTGGGCTCGTCGAGCAGAAGCAGGCGGGGACTGTTCACCAGGGCCGTGGCGATGCCCACCCGGCGCTGCATCCCGCCCGAGAGGGTGCGGTACCTGGCGTCCATCCGTGCGGTCAGGCCTACTTGGTCCACTGCGCGCTCCACGGCGTCGAGTGCGCCGCGGCCGGGCATGTCCTTCAGCCAGGCGGCGTAACTCACGCACTCGCGCACGGTGAAACCGCGGAACATGCCGAACGTCTGCGGCAGGTAGCCGAGTCGGCGGCGGATCTCCAGCCGCTCGGCGGGACGGCGTGGATCGCGGCCCAGCAGCTTCAGTTCGCCTTCCACCGCGCCTGCAGCCGTGGCCAGGACCCGCAACAGGGAGCTCTTTCCCGCGCCGTTGGGTCCGAGCAGCGCGTGGACGCCCTGCCCCAGTTCGAGATCGAGGCTGTCGACGGCGGTGTGGCGACGGTGCCGCACGGTCAGGCGGGTGGCGCTGATCATCGGGACCTCAGATCGTTGAAGGAGTGCCGGCGCAGCACGAGCAGGGCGCTCAGCAGGCCGGACGCCGCTCCCCACACGCATTGGGCTCCGCCGTCCAGCAGGTTCTCGAGCACATTGAGCAGGACGGTCCGCACGGAGGTGACCCGGCCGTCCTCGCGCATGGACAGCCGGGCGACGGCGGCGATCATCACCAGCCACGCGCCGCTGGTCACCACCGCGCCGAGCAGACAGCCGATGTAGGAGCCCAGAACCAGCGTCACGAGCGTCAGGGCCAGGCTGGGCACCAGCCAGGCGGCGGCCCAGGCCGAGACGCCCACGCCCGCGACCGCCGCGGCCAGCAGCAGGGGCAGGCAGACGGCGAGGACGACGCCCGCGCGCAGCATCAGCAGCCGCAGTCCGCCCGCCGGGGTACTGCGGATCACCGGCGCGAACGGGTCGGCTCTGCCCCCGTAGCTGGCCGCCACCCAGAGCAGCGGCAGCATCGGCGCCAGCAGCAACAGGAAGGGAAGGGAGTCCTCTGCACCGGCCGCGGCGGCGAGCCAGGCGGCCGCCGCGCAGACGCCGGAGACGGCGAGCAGCCAGGGCCAGCGCAGTCCGGGTACGGCTCGGAGCCATGGCGGCGGGTGCGGAAGGCGGGTCACGGTAGTCGTACTCCACGGGGATCGGGGACGGCGGGCGGGCGGCTGCCGTGTTCGGCGGCCGTCAGGTACTGGCCGATCCACGTCGCGCGTCGTCGTGCGGACAGACGCGCCAGGCGGTCGGCGGCGGACCGCTCTCGAGCGGTGGGACGGTCTGCGGACGCCTCCCCAGCGAGCCATCGGTACAACGCGTAGGCCTCCGGAGAGGCGGGCTCGTACAACGCGGGGCCGACGATGCAGGCGGCGAGGTTCCGGACGCTTGCCTCTGTGCGAGGCGAGACGCCGATCGTCCACGGGGAGCCGGATCCCTTTCTGCCCCGGCACGACTGCGGGCTGTCCTCGGTCAGCAGGTAGTGGGTGGGGGCGACGCCCTCGAGTCGCCGGGTCAGGTGTGCGGCCGCGCGCTCCAGACGCCGTCGTCGGTCCTCGTACGCGGACGAGAGGCAGACCGTCGGATCGCGCCCGGTGCACCGCAGCTCTCTGGTGTTGAGCACCGACCCTGTGGCGTCCGTCTTCGGCGTCATGGCCAGCAGCGATGTCCCTGCCGCCAGCCCGAGGACGAGGACGCCCGACGTCAGCCACCGGCGTGCGCTCAACAGCACAGCGGTCGCGGCCACGAGGGTGAACAGACCGATTCTGGACCAGGGCAGCCAGACGGGCGGACCGGGAGACGCCCCCAATGCGGCGCCTCCCGGGACCGCGTCCCCGGTGTACGTGAACCGAAGACGCGTGTAGGGAGCGACGACGAACGACGCGGCCACCCCCTACCAGGGCGGCGTCGCCGTGCACCGTCTGCTCAAGCACTCCAGCCTGGTGGTGGAGCAGGGCGGCG
>NZ_JBEPBI010000282.1:0-9436 GCF_040299045.1 Streptomyces sp. NPDC001027 | reverse complement strand
GGACGGGGCGGTCAGCGGCTCCCCCGGGTTGCGCAGTCCCTCCGCCGCGTCCGACACGCGCTGGATGAGCTCCAGGAACACCGTCTGTTCCGCGGCCGAGAGCGGCGACAGGAAGACCTGGTTCATCCGGGCCGTGCGCACGGTGAGTCTCCGGTGGGTGCGCAGCCCTTCCTCGGTGAGTCCCAGCAGGTAGCGGCGGCCGTCCTGCGGGTCGCGGACCTTGTCGAGGAGTCCCCGGCGGATGAGCCGGCTGATCACCTCGGCGACGGTGGAGCGGTCGAGCCCCACCCGCTCCCCCACCGTGCGCTGGTCGAGGCCGGGCTCGGCGACGAGGGCGTTGAGCACCGCGAACTGCGGGGAGGTGATCTCCTCGGAGACCATCGTGTTCCACAACAGGTAGTGCGCCTGTTGCAGCCGCCGGGCCAGGTGCCCGGGGTGGCTGGTGAGGTCCACCGCCGCCATGTGCGCTCCTCTGCGTGGGTTCGACGTCCGTCTCGGTCCCGGGAATTCATGGGTGCACTGAACGATACCCGCCCTCGTCGATCGCCTCTCGGGTCCTGCCGACTCCCGCTCACCCGCCCTGCCTGGGCTCTTGACGAGGGGGCCGCCCGATGGCAGCGTGGGGGAATCCTCGGAACAATCGTCAGTGCCCTGATTAATTGAGCGGCCTGGACGCACGGAGAGAGGCTTCCCGGATGCCCAGGCGGTCGCCGTCCTCCGCAACGGCGCGGTCCGGGGCCCCGCCCTCGTCGTCGTCCTCGCACCCTAGGAAACACGGGAAAAACGCCATGACTCTCACGCAAGCCGACATCGACCTGGAGATCGCGGCCGAGCATGCCGCCTACGCGAAGCGGCTCGCCGACGGCTCGCCCGTGGAGCATCAGCCGCGGCGCGACTACGCGCCGTACCGCTCGTCCGTCCTGCGCCACCCGCAGCAGCCGCCGGTCACCATCGACGTGACGCAGGACCCGGAGCTGGTGGAGCTGTCCTCCCCCGCCTTCGGCGAGCGGGACATCACGGAGATCGACAACGACCTCACCCGGCAGCACAACGGCGAGCCGGTCGGCGAACGGATCACGGTTTCCGGGCGGTTGCTGGACCGCGACGGGCATCCCGTCCGCGGTCAGCTGGTGGAGATCTGGCAGGCCAACTCGGCGGGGCGGTACGCCCATCAGCGCGAGCAGCACGACGCGCCGCTGGACCCGAACTTCACGGGCGTCGGCCGCACGCTGACGGACGACACCGGTTTCTACCGTTTCACCACGATCCAGCCCGGGCCCTACCCGTGGCGCCAGCACCTCAACGCGTGGCGGCCGGCCCACATCCATTTCTCGTTGTTCGGCACGGCGTTCACCCAGCGGCTCGTGACGCAGATGTACTTCCCGAGCGACCCGCTGTTCCCGTACGACCCGATCATCCAGTCGGTCACGGACGACGCGGCCCGGCAGCGCCTGGTCGCCACCTACGACCACAGCCTCTCGGTGCCCGAGTTCTCCATGGGCTACCACTGGGACATCGTGCTCGACGGGCCGCACGCCACCTGGATCGAAGAAGGACGCTGAACTGCCATGACGAAGATCGACACGAGCCGTCCGGAGAGCGTGCTGCCCACGCCGTCGCACACGGTCGGCCCCTTCTACGGCCACGCGCTGCCGTTCCCCGGCGGCGGCGACATCGCCCCGGCCGGCCACCCGGACGCCATCGCCCTGCAGGGCTATGTGTACGACGGTGAGGGCAACCCGTTGCCGGACGCGTTTGTGGAGCTGTGGGGCGCGGACCCCGAGGGCAACGTCCCGCAGGTCGACGGCTCGATGCGGCGCGACCCGGCGAGCGGCGGATTCCTCGGTCGCAACGGCGTCGAGTTCACCGGCTGGGGGCGGATCCAGACGGACGCGAACGGCCACTGGTCGGCGCGCACGCTGCGGCCCGGCGCGCGCGGGCGGAGCGCCCCGTACCTGAGCGTCTGCGTGTTCGCGCGCGGCCTGCTCGTGCACCTCTACACCCGGATCTACCTCCCCGGCGACGAGGCCGCGCTGGCCGCCGACCCGCTGCTGCGACAGGTGGACCCGGCGCGGCGCGACACCCTGATCGCCACGGACGGCCCGCTCGGCGCCTACCGTTTCGACATCCGCCTTCAGGGCGAGGGCGAGACGGTCTTCCTGGAGTTCCAGTGACATCTGCGCCATCCGACGTCCCGGACGGGACCGGTCTGCTCTCCCCCGGGTGGGCCGGCTCCCCCGCCGCCCGTGCCACCGACGACCGGGCCTGGCTGCAGGCCCTGCTGGACGCGGAGGCCGCACTCACCCGCGCCCAGGAGGCGCTGGGGCTGGCCCCGGAGGGGTCCGGGGCGGCGGTCACCTCGGCCGCGCAAGGCGACGGCTTCGACGTGCGCTCGCTCGCCGAGCGCGCCCGCGGCGGCGGCAACCCGGTGATCCCCCTGGTCGCCGACCTGACGGCGGCGGCCGGCGGCCGGTACGGCCCGTACGTCCACCGGGGCGCGACCAGCCAGGACATCATGGACACGGCGGCGATGCTGGTCGCCGCGCGCACGCTCGGCCTCGTCCTGGGCGACCTCGACCGCACCCAGAGCGCACTGGCCCGCCTCGCCTCGGCGCACCGGGACACGGCGATGCCGGGGCGGACGCTGACCCAGCACGCCGTGCCGACCACGTTCGGGCTGAAGGCGGCCGGCTGGCGTTCGCTGGTGCTGGACGCCCGGGACCGGGTGACGGCCGTACGGGACTCGCTGCCCGCCCAACTCGGCGGCGCCGCCGGGACCCTGGCCGCCTTCACGGCGTACGGCGCCGAGGACGCGACAGCGCTGCCCACCGCCTTCGCCCATGAACTCGGCCTGACGGCACCCCAGTTGCCGTGGCACACCCTGCGCACGCCGGTCGCCGACCTCGCCGGCTGCCTGGCGTTCACCGCGGGCGCCCTCGGCAAGATCGCGGCGGACGTCCTCACGCTCGCCCGCACCGAGATCGGCGAGGTGGCCGAGGGCAGCGGGGGCGGCTCCTCGGCCATGCCGCACAAGGCGAACCCGGTGCGCTCGACGCTGATCGCGGCGGCCGCCCGGCGCGCCCCGCAGCTCGCGGCGGTGCTCTACGGCTCGCTGGCCGGCGAGGACGAGCGCCCCGCCGGCGCCTGGCACGCCGAGTGGGAGCCGCTGCGGGACCTGCTGCGGCTGGCCGGCGGAGCCGCCCGGGACGCGGCCGAACTCACCGAAGGGCTGCGGGTGGACGCGGACGCGATGCGCTCGAACCTCGGCCTCACCCACGGACTGATCGTCTCCGAGCGGCTGTCCGCCGAGCTGTCGGCGCTGCTCGGCCGCTCCCGCGCGAAGGAGCTGCTGACCGGACTCGCCCGGCGCGCCTACGCCGAGGACGTGCCGCTGGGCCGACTCCTCGCCGAAGAACCGGACGTCGCCGGGACCGACCTCGGCGACCTCACCGACCCCGCCCGCTACACCGGCTCCGCCGGAGCCCTCACCGACCGTGCGCTGGAGCGACGTTGACCGACAGCCTTCTCCACCACCACGCCGAGGGCCCGGCTTCCGGCCCCCCGCTGCTGCTCGGCCCCTCCCTCGGCGCCTCGCACGCCGTGTGGGGCCAGATCGCGCCCGAACTGTCCGTCACCCACCGGGTGGTCCGCTGGGACCTGCCCGGACACGGAGGCTCGGCCGCCGACCTGATCGGCCCCGGAGCCACCGTGGGCGACCTCGCCGACCTGGTGCTGGCGCTCGCCGACTCCCTCGGCCTGGAGCGGTTCGCGTACGCGGGCGTCTCCCTGGGCGGGGCGGTGGGGATGCATCTGGCGCTGCACCACCCGCACCGGGTGTCGTCGCTGGCGGTGATCTGTTCGTCCGCCCACTTCAACGGGTCGCGGCCGTGGGAGGAGCGGGCCGCGCTGGTGCGCCGGGAAGGGCTGGCGGAGCTCGTCCGGACCGCGGACGCCCGATGGTTCACGCCGGGGTTCACCGTGCCGGAGCTGATCGCGGACCACCGCGCGGCGGACCCCGAGGCGTACGCCGCGTGCTGCGACGCGCTGGCCGCGTTCGATCTGCGCGAGCGGCTGCCGGAGATCGCCGTGCGGACGCTGCTGATCGCCGGCCGCCAGGACCCGGCGACGCCTCCGGCGCATCTACGGGAGATCGCGGACGCGGTGCCGGACGCCACGCTCGTCGAACTCTCCGGGGCTTCGCACCTCGCCCCCGCACAGTGCCCCGAGGCCGTGCTGACCGCGCTGCGGGCGCACCTCGACGGGCCGGCGAAGCGGGGCATGGAGGTGCGGCGCGAGGTGCTGGGCGACGCTCACGTGGACCGGGCCCAGTCGCGGCAGAACGCGTTCACCGCCCGGTACCAGGACTTCATCTCCCGCTACGCATGGGGGGAGATCTGGACCGACCCGACGCTCGACCGCCGCGAACGCAGCATGATCACCCTGACCGCGCTGGTGGCGCACGGCCACTACGACGAGCTGGCGATGCACGTCCGGGCGGCCCGCCGCAACGGGCTCACCCCCGAGGAGATCGGCGCCGTGCTGCTCCAGACGGCCGTCTACTGCGGGGTCCCCGCCGCGAACTCGGCCTTCGCCACGGCCCAGCGGGTCCTGGCCGAGGAGGACGAGGCGGCGGGGTAGCGGGGCAGCGGGGCAGCGGGGCAGCGGGGGGTAACGAGACGGCGGGGTGAGAAGGTGGGCGCGGGCGGGCGTCCACCGGCCGTGCACCGAGGACGCGCACCCGCGCCGTGACGCGGCGGGCCGGATGACCGGACGGCCACGCTAGACTATGACGAGCGTCATAGTCAGTGGAGGCGAAAGGGAGCACGGCCTTGGCTCGATCCAGCGCGCCGTCACGCGATCGCATCGTGGCCGGCGCCGCCGACCTGATCAGCAGGCGCGGTCTGAACGCGGCGAGCATCCGCGAGGTGGCCAAGCACGCCGAGGCGCCCCTCGGCTCGACCTACCACTACTTCCCCGAGGGCAAGCAGCAGCTGGCCACCGAGGCCGTGCGACACGCGGGAGGGACGGTCGCCCGGGTCCTGCGCAAGGAACTTGAGGCGGGCCCGGCCGCCGGCCTGCGGGCCTTCCTGTCCCTGTGGCGGGGCATCGTCGTGGCGAGCGACTTCCGGGCCGGGTGCCCCGTGCTGGCCGTCTCCGTCGAGGAGCCGCCGGCCGACGAGATCCCGCCGGCCGTGACCGCGGCCGCCGAGGCGTTCGAGGAGTGGGAGCAGCTGCTCGCCCGGGCGCTGCGGGCGCACGGCGCCGACCCCGACGGCGCGCCGGAGCTGGCCGCGCTGATCGTGGCGTCCGTCGAGGGCGCCATCGCCATGTGCCGCGCCAAACGCAGCATGGACCCGCTGGACCGGGTGGCGCGGCAACTCGAAACGGTGGTCTCCGCCGCGCTCGTCGGTCCGGCCTCGGCCTGACGGCCTACAGGAGGGCTCCCCCGCCCAGGCGCCGATCGCGTCGCGCCACCCCTGCCCGACGCGCCGGAGCCCTGCCCTGAAGGCACGGGCCCGACGGACGTCACGTGCGTCGAAGCCAACGCGACGTCATGACCGGACGTCGTCGCGGTCGCGCGACACGACGCACCGCCGCGCCGGAGCCCGTCGCAGCCTGCGCCGCACGCGCACGGGTCGGCGACCGCCCCACACGCGCCGCACCCACCAGGTCCCGCAAAACATGCCCCGCCCCGGCTCGCCGAACACACCACACAGCTGCCACACGTCCGACAGCGCACGCCATCGTCGCCGTCGGCGACACGAAGCACCGCCGCGCCCGCGCCCCGCGCAGCCTGCGCCGCACGCGCACGGGTCGGCGACCGCCCCACACGCGCCGCACCCACCAGGTCCCGCAAAACATGCCCCGCCCCGGCTCGCCGGAGGCGCCCGGCGGGCACTACGCGTCCGGGGGGAAGTGCGTGCCGTCGGCGGCGGCGTCGGCTATCTCCTGGTCTGGCCCGGGACCAGGCCGACCTGGGGTGCGCCGAGCTTCTGCAGGGCCTGCTGCGCCTTCTCCACCAGGCCGTCCGCGCCGCAGGAGCGGGCCAGCGTCAGGCCCCGGCCGATCTCGGCGACCGAGCGGGAGAGGACGCCGTACTCGACCCGCGCGGCCGCGTGTTCGTACTGGCAGGGCGACAGTTCCAGGTAGGTGACCGCCTGCTGGGCCAGCCGTACGGCACGCTGGCCGGTCTCCAGGGCGGCGGCGCAGCGCAGGGCCTCGCCGATCGCGGTGTCGGTGCCGAAGCGCTCGGCCTGACGGCGGGCCTCGGCGGCGAGCCGGTTCGCGCGTGCCGGGTCCTCCACGGCGAGAGCCCGGGCCAGTTCGACGGCCCAGGGCGCCATCACCGGGTTGAGGTGGCCGCGTGCCGCCGCCGCCTTCTCGGCCTCCTCCAGCTCGTTGACGCCCTCCTGGACCCGGCCGACGGCCAGCAGCAGCCGGCCGCGCACCGACCGCGGGTCGGGCAGCACGATCGTCGACGGGTAGGGCGGGGCGAAGCCGTACTGCTCGGCCACCTCCCAGGCCCGGTCGACATGGCCGCGCACCAGCAGCGTGTCGACCAGGTTGCAGGTCGCCGACCAGTACAACGGCAGCCCGCGGCCGACGCGTTCGGCGAGGCGCAGGGACTCCCTGAGCGACTCCTCCGCCTCCTTCAGACGCCCCCTGCGGCGCAGCCCGAGGCCGAGGTAGGCGTGGGCCAGGGCGAGGTGACCGCCGCTCCAGCCGGCCGACACATAGGCGCGCAGGGCCTCGTTGAAGAGGGCGTCCGCGCGGTCGAGCCGGTCGGTGTAGGCGTAGGAGCTGGCCAGCATCATCAGCAGCTCGATGCCCCACTCCTGGTCGGTCCAGCCGAGCCCGGGGGGCGAGGCGGCCGTTGACGAGGGCGCGGTCGCAGAACTCGACGACCTCCTCGGCGTTCTCGCCGTGGGTCATCAGGTCGAATCCGCGCAGGATGAGCAGGGCCCGCTCGGAGTCGTCCCGGCCGGTGCAGGAGGACGCGAGGGAGGCGAGCCTCTCGGAGCGGCGGGCGGAGGTCGGGTCTCCGGCGTGCACTCCCTCCCACATGAACTGGACGGCCTGCAGCCGCAGTCGCGCCGGCCCGGGCGCGTGCCGGGCGGCCTCCGTCTCGACCGTGCGGACGGCCTCCTCCAGCTGGTCGTTGTGCAGCAGCGCCTGGGAGAGGCGGTAGACCGCGTCGACCCGCTCGTCGCCGTCGAGTCCCTGCAGGGCCAGTGCCTTGCGGAGGTGGTCGATGGTCCTGGCCGGTGCGGTGAGCAGGGTGGCGCAGCCCAGTTCGTACAGCACGCGCGCGTGGACGTCGGGCGCGGGCGGTTCGCGCAGCGCCCGCTCCAGACAGCGGCGGGCCGCGTCGGGGGCGCCGACGGCGAGATGTTCCCGGGCTGCCTCGCGCAGCTGCTCGACGAGTTCCTCGTCGCCCTCCTCGTGTACCTGCAGCAGATGCCGGGAGGCGGCCGCGAGGCCCTTCCCGGCGTCGGCGACGACCTGAGCGGCGATGCCGTGCATCGCGGTGCGCAGGCCGCCGGGGATGGAGTCGTAGACGGCGGAGGCGATGAGCGGGTGGACGAACTCCAGGTCGCCGTCCTCGGCCGGTGCGGCGGCGGGGTCGGGCTCGGTGAGGATGCGGGCGCTGCGCAGCAGTTCGGCGCAGCGCACGGCGTCGTCACGGCCGAGTCCGGCGAGCCGGGCGGCCTGGGCGACGGAGATGTCGGCGCCGAGGATCGCGGCCGCCATCGCGAACTTGGTGGCGTCGACGCCGAGTTTCTCCAGGCGGTCGACGAGTCCTCCGCCGCGGGCCGCCCGGTTCAGGGCGCGCAGTTCGGTGGCCGAGGACTCGCTCGGCGTCAGCTCGCGGTCGCGGACCTTGGCGAGGAGTTCGACGGTCTCGTACGGGTTGCCGTCGGTGACCGCCCACACCTCGCGGCAGAAGGACGCCTCGGCGTGCTCGCCGAGGGTGGCCCGCGTGAGGCCGGCGACCGCGGCCGGGGTCAGGGCGCTGAGGCTGGTGACGGCGCGGCCCGCGGCCTCGCCGACGGCGTCGAGGTGCCGGGCGGCGTCGCCGCTGACGTCGCCGGGCCTGCGGGCCACGACGATCAGGACCGGGAGTTCGTCGAGGCGTTCCACGAAGGCGGCCAGCCAGCGCAGGGATTCCTGATCGGCCCAGTGCGCGTCATCGACGAGCAGCACGAGCGGGTAGTCCCGCCTGGCCAGCCGGGTGACCGCGGCCACGAGGCCGTCGCACACGCCCTGCGGGTCGGCGTGGCCCTCTCCCGGTTCGACGATGCCGAGGGCGGGACCGGCGATGCCGAACCAGTCTCCGAGGTACTCGCGGGCCTCCTCCGGGTGCAGGGACATCAGTGCGGGCTGCAGCAGCTGCCGCACCACGTTGAAGGGGACGGACCTCAGTGTCTCGCCGCCGCGGGCCGACCAGACCGCGCAGCCGCGGGCCTCGGCGATGCGACGCGTCTCGGCCAGCAGGGCGGTCTTGCCGAATCCGGCCTCGCCGCGGAGCACCAGCAGGTGACCCGTGGAGGACCGGTCGGCGCAGAGCGTCTCCACCGCCTGCGCGATGGCGGCGACCTCCGCGTCGCGCTCCCACAGGGAAGCCGAGGCGGCCGCCGCCGGCCTGACCTCCGTCATCCCGCTACCTCCCCAAGTCGCCCGAACGACGTACCGACGTCGAGCGTAGCTCTCCGAGGGCTCGCGCGGAGGGCTGTCCGCGCAGGTCCCGCCTCGACGGGTGACGGCTCGCGGCGCCGCGGGCCCGGGCGGGCCTGCGCAAGCGCCCCCTTGACGTCAACGGCGAGTGACGCGCACCGAATTGACGGCGAATTCGCGCCACCCCGGCGGCCTGGGCGCCGGGGCCCGTTCCAAAGGAGTGCGCTCCCTCTCATCCGGATCTCACCGACGCCTCATACGGTGGGGGTATGACGCAGGTGACTCCTCCCGGGTGGTATCCCGACCCGGGGCAGACGAATGACGGTCCCGCCACCGAACGCTGGTGGGACGGCAAGGCATGGACGGACCAGACCCGCGCCGCGGGCTCGGCCGCCGCTTGGGGTCCGCCGGCGCAGACCGCGGCCGACGGCGCGCCCGCGACCCACCCCGGCGGCGCGGGACAGCCGGGGCACCCCGCGGGCCCGGCGTATCCGAGCGGCCCCGCCTATCCGGGCGGCCCGACCTATGCCGGCGGCCCCGCGTACCCGGGCGGCCCCGCGTATCCCGGCGGTCCCACGTACGCCATGGGCCCCGGACAGGCCGGCTACCCGGGGTATCCCGCGGCGCCCGCGGCCGGTCGACGGCGCGGGCTGCGCACCGGCATAGCCGTGGCGGGCCCGGGGCCGCGCCCCGGCCCCCCCCCCCGCCGCCCGTGCGCGCCCCCCCCCCCCCCACCCCCCCGGGGCGCCCGCGCCCCCCC
>NZ_JBEPBI010000281.1:0-9452 GCF_040299045.1 Streptomyces sp. NPDC001027 | reverse complement strand
GACCGACGTTGCCTGAGAGCTGAGCACGTTTATCTGTACTTGGCTGAGCACTTCAGGGAGTACGCGGACAGGTGGCGGCCCGTTATGAGGAACTCCGGACGGCGATCGCTGACGGCACGGGCGAGGGATGGCGGCTGGGCCGGGGTGTGCTCGCCGCCAAGGGCATGGCGGCCTGGGCCACGGCCTGGCGGTCCCTGCCCGAGTCGGCCGCCCGGCCGGCCCCCGGGCATCGGCCGCCCGGCCTGCCCAGTGACAGCGACGAACTCGTACGGGTCCTGGCCGCGATGGCTCTGGCCCACATCCACCCCGATGAACCGGCGGGCCGAAAACCCCACAAAGCCAAGGGAGTTGACGTCGCCCATGGACGCGACCGCGGCGGCGGGCAAGGTGACCCGCGAGCACCTGCAGCGTGACGCCTACCTCTATATCCGCCAGTCCACCCTCAAACAGGTCATCAACAACACCGAGTCGACCGCCCGCCAATACGCCCTGCGCGGCCGAGCCATCGCCCTGGGCTGGGACCACTCCCAGATCATCGTCATCGACACCGACCAGGGCCAGTCCGGCGCCTCCACCGAGGGCCGCGACGGCTTCCAGCGGCTGGTCGCCGAGGTCGGCATGGGACACGCCGGGATCGTCCTCGGACTCGAGGTGTCCCGGCTGGCCCGCAACAACACCGACTGGCACCGGTTGCTGGAGATCTGCGCGTTGACCGGCACTCTGATCCTGGACGAGGACGGTCTCTATGACCCCGGCAACTTCAACGACAGGTTGCTCCTCGGGCTCAAAGGCACCATGTCCGAGGCAGAGTTGCACCTGCTCAAGGCCCGCCTGCGGGGCGGATCACTGTCCAAGGCGAGACGCGGCGAGCTCATCCAGCCGCTGCCCGTCGGCCTGGTCTACGACCACGCCGACCGTGTGGTTCTCGACCCGGATGCCCAGGTGCAGCAGGCCATCCGGCATCTGCTGACCACCTTCGCCGCCACCGGCTCCGCCTACGCTGTCGTCAAAGTATTCGCCGACGCGGGCCTGAAGTTCCCCCGCCGGATCCGTACCGGCCCCAACAAGGGCGAGCTGACCTGGGGAATCCTGCAGCACCACCGAGTCCTACAGATCCTGCACAACCCACGCTATGCCGGAGCATTCTTCTACGGGAGGCGCCGCCAACGCCGCGGCCCCGGCGGCAAGACCACCAGCCACGTGCTGCCCCGCGAGGAGTGGACCGTGCTGATCACCGACGCCCACCCCGGCTACCTCACCTGGGCCGAGTTCGAGGCCAACCAGACCCGGCTCACCGAACTCGCCGCCGCCCACGGCACCGACCGCAAAGCCTCCCCGCCCCGCGAAGGCGCAGCCCTGCTGCAGGGCGTGGTCTCCTGCGGCAAGTGCGGCCGCCGCATGACCGTGCGCTACCAGCACTACAAAGGCACCGGAAAACCGATCTATCTCTGCCAGTTCGAAGGCATCCGCAACGCGCACCCGATCTGCCAGACCATGGTCGGCGACCAGATCGACGCAGCCGTCGGTGAACTGCTGCTGACCACCCTCACCCCGCTCACCCTCGAGGTCGCCCTGCGGGTCAGCGACGAGCTCGCCACCCGCGCCGAGGAGGCCGACCGGCTCCGCGCTGCCGGCGTCGAACGCGCCCGTTACCGAGCCGACCTCGCCCAGCGCCGCTATCTGGCCGTCGACCCCGCCAACCGGCTGGTCGCCGACACCCTGGAGGCCGACTGGAACGACGCCTTGCGGGAACTCGCCGAGGCCACCGAGGAGTACGAGCGCGCGAAGAACACCGCGATCGGCCCGCTCTCGCCCGAGACCCGGGCCAGGATCAATGCGCTGGCCGCCGACTTCCCCCGGCTCTGGAACGACCCGGCCACCCCGATGCGGGAGCGCAAACGCATGATCCGGCTCCTGGTCACCGACGTCACCCTCACCAAGACCGACCACATCGCCATCGGCGTCGTCCTGCGCGGTGGCCAGAGCCACCAACTCACCCTGCCCCGCCCGCTGACCGCCTGGGAACTGCGGCAGACCGACCCCGCCGTCATCGCCGCACTCGACGCACTCCTCGACGAGCACACCGACGCCCAGTGCGCGGCCATCCTCAACGAACGCGGCCTGCCCAGCGGCATGGGCCAGCCCTTCACCCGCGGCATGATCGTCCACCTGCGCAACGCCTACAAGCTACGCAGCCACCGCCAGCGCCTGCTCGACGCCGGGATACTGACCGTCTCCGAACTCGCCCGCCACCTCGGCGTCCACTTCCAGACCATCAAGCACTGGCGCCGGGACGGCATCATCACCGGCGTCCTGGCCAACGACAAGGGCGAGTACGTCTTCCACCTGCCCGGACCCGAGTTCGTCCGCCCCGTCATCGGCCGACCTCGGCGAAGCGTCCTGGACCCCGAATACTCCGAAACGACCCGATGAGGTGCAGTGTGATGACAGAGGTTTGTCCTTTGGCTTCGATGCCCTTGCCGGGTCCACCAACGCGCCGTAGTGGGTGGCGAGTTCGGCATACGCCTTGTTGATTTTCGGGTCGTAGAGGTCGGGCTTGTCGACGCCGGTCTTCAGGTTGTCGGGCACCAGCCGGCGCGGGACGCCGTCGAAGTAGCGGAAGGCGGCGACGTGTGCCTCGGTCCACGCGTGCTGGTCCAGGTGCAGGACCGGGCGGACGAACATGTGCCGTGAGCAGGGCAGCACCATCACGAACGCCCAGACGCGGTGCCGTTTGCCGGTGCAGGGGTTGGTCCACTGGCCCAGGAAGCCGTAGTCGATCTGGGCTTCCTCGCCCGGCTCGATCTCGTCGCGCAGGACGGTGACCTGCGAGCGGCTCACTTCGTCGGGCAGTGTGGCGTGCACCCAGCGGCGGAACGAGGAGATCGACACCTTCAGTTTGTGCTCGTCCCGCAGCCGCTGGTGGATCGTGGAGACCGTCACCGTTCCCAGCAAGTCCTTGATGTAGTCGCGGTGTTGGTCGATGTCGGACCAGGTGACCTGCCGCAGTCTCCGGTCGGCGAGGCCGGGGAACCATCCCTCGATCAGCCCGGCCCAGTCGGCTTCGGTCATGGGCGGGCCGCCCGGGGTGATCCCGGACGCCTCCGCCGGGGCCAGGTACTTCCTGACCGTTTTGCGGTCCACCCCCAGCGACGCGGCCAGCGCGCTCTTCGAGCGGCCCGCGTACCAGTGGATGTAAATCTCCGTGATGTCGACCACGACGAACGTTCTCCTCGCCATCCGGGCTGCCCATCGGCCTGCCGAACCACGGGACGAGGAACACGGACAGCTCCGCGACGACCAGGCCCCTCGATCCCGGACTCCGCGCTACCCATGGCCAATGCGGAGGAACCGCCACGGAGAATCACATGACGCTCAAACCGCCCCAGGTAGTGAAAACCGCCATCGATGCCAGATCAGCGGGCGGGTTTCTCCCAGGTCAGCGAGTACCGGCGCAGCACATGCCGGCGGTAGCGCACGCCGGGCAGCAGGCGCCGGGCAGCAGCCCGCACCTGCCCATAGCTCATCTGCGGGTCGGCGACCGGCATGCCCTGCGGAGCACTCGCGCGACGCAGCACCTTCGTGATCTGCACGATCGGGGCAGCCGCGATCAACGCCGCCCACTCCGTCACGCTCACCTCGCGGGCCAGACCGACCACCACCAGCGTGCCGCCAGGCCGCAGCAGCTCACGCATGCGGACGAGGGCCGCCTCGAAGTCCATGTGGTGGATCGTGGTCACCGAGCAGACGAAGTCGTACTCCGCACCGGGAAGTTCCGCGGTGAGGAAGTCGCCCTCGACGAAGGCGAGTTGCGGATCGCCGGCAGCAGACTCGCGTGCGCAGGCGATCATCTCCGGCGACGTGTCGATCCCGGTGACGTGTTTCGCCCGCCCGGCAAGCTTCCGGGCCAGCAGCCCGTCCCCGCAGCCGACGTCCAGGGCATCACCGCACCCCTCGGGAACAGCCCGGAGGATGCCCGGGTGCCGGGCAACGTTGGTGTTCCAGTACGGATCTGCGGCGGGCTGGCGCATCGGATCATCCTAGAGGCCCGTCATGGCCCGCCGAGTGCACACCGATGGATTCACCGTCCCCATGGGGAGTCGTGATCGCGGGGATGGGGAATTACGTGAAGCTGATCATGTAGATCGTGGGGAATTGCCTGATCGTCGACACTGGCGCAACTCCCTGCCGATGCCCCACATGGTGCTCCGGTCGCTGCTTGACCCTGAGCCCCGAGAACAAGAGGGGAACAACGAGCATGACAGGCTGGAGCCCCCAGGAACTGTCCCGCGTCGAGAACGCTGACGAACCGCAGATCGCACCCAGCGGCGCGCAGACGGCGCCCATCGGCCCCCAACGCCGATCTGGGTAGTCCGGGTCGGCAACGGCCTCTACGTCCGTCGCACCGCGGCCGGACCGGCGTTTGGTTCCGCGCGACGTATCAACGGCGGTAACGGTGGCCACGGCGCAGGGGCGGGCGGGAGCGCGGCACCCGTCGGCGAGGGGGGCGGCGATGTTCAGCACGTCATGCGGGCAGTTCGCGGATGCGGCGTCCGGTGGCGTTGAAGACGGCGTTGGCGATGGCCGGGGCGACACCGACGTGCACGATCTTGCTCAGCCCCTTGACGCCGATCGGGTCGGCGATGGGGTCGTTGCCGTCTACGTAGATGGCGCGCAGATCACCGATGTCGGCGTTGACGGGGACCAGGTAGTCGGCAAGGTCGGCGGTGGCCAGTGACGGAGTGCTCAAGCAGAGCGGTCCCGGTGCCGCCGATGGCCTGGCTGTCGGCTAGGGCGGGGCTGATGATGCGGCCAGCGTCGTAGACGTCGAGCAGGCGCCGTACCTGCACCTGGCCGAGGAGTGCGTCGACGGCGACTTCGGCATAGGCGTACATGGAGTGGCGTAGCACGTGCTCGCGGTGCGGCGTGCTGCCCGGCTTGAGTAGCAACTCATCCAGCCGCAGACGGCGTTCGCCGTCCCTGCCGCGTAGCTGGACCACGGCACCGAGCGCGACGAAGGCAACCGCCATATCGGACGGATGCGCGGCCACGCAGGAGTCGGAGGTGCCCAGCCAGTGCCTGGCTGATCATCGGGTATCGGCCGCGCACGGCGGGATGCGCGGCAGCCTCAGCCACGGTCACCAGCGCGCCGATGCGCAGGACGCCGTCCTTAGCGAGCTGGATCTTCTTCAGGGGAGGGGCGGCATCGCAGCCCTTCTTGCGACCCTGGGGGCAATTGTCGGGGCGGGTGACCCGCTAGGAAGATCGGTCTGAGACGAGGGAAGCGATCGCGAGGTGGTTTTCGGCGTAGGTCTCACGTCGTTTGGTGAAACGCTGCAGTGGCGCCCATTGCCGCAGTTCGGCGTTGGTGTGCTCGACGCAGATCCGGACCGAGGAGCAGCGTCGCCACGACTCGCGCCAGGCTGCTTGTCGCCGGCGCACGCCTCGGTTTTAGGTTTCGTCGACGGGGCGCTGACCTGACAGGGGAACTCCTTGGCCAAGCCGATGTATCCGGAGTCGACTTTGGCTCGGGCGGAGACGGAGCTGCTCGGTGATGCCATCGCTGCGTACGACGGTCTGGTCGTGCATGTGACCGGCCTGACCAAGCCGGCCAGCAGCATCGGGCCTTGCTGGTCGCTGAACGTGGTGGTCTTGATGGTGTTCTGCTTGCGCTTGCCGGAAACGAAGGCCCGCCTGCTGGGACGTCCGCCCACGGACGGCGCACTTGGGTCTCGGCTCCGTCGAGCCGCAGCTCGATGTCCTCGGCCTCGGCATAGGCGAAGACGTCCTCCAGGGCCTTCAGCCTCAGGCCGGGCCGTCGGATATGGCGAAGCCACGCTCGGCAAGCGAGGCCCGTACCTCCCGCACTGCGGTGGAGACGGTGGAGCAGTCCACCCCGTACAGCTCGGCCATAGCGACGTGCGGCGGATCGTGCCGCAGGCAGATGAGGGTGATAGGCAGCCGGTCGTTGAACACGAGCTTCGTCTTGCGCCCGCCGCCCGACGGCGTTCACCTCCACGCCGCTCGGCCCGATCAGACTCCCGTGCCGCCTCCCAGCGTGGCGCCAACTCCAAGACAAGTCCCGCGAAGGGTTGGCGCGTCACGCCAGTGAAGGCAGGCTGGGACAGGGCGGCACGGTTCAGGGTATGAGTCACATCTCCCGATCGTGCCGCGCACACCACTGAGCCTCCGCCAACTTAAAGTCGCAGGTCAAAGGGCTGGTGTGACCGGTCCCCGGGTGCTCGCGCTGGTCGTGGGCAGGAGTCCGCGGAGAAGATCATCTGTCAGCGGTTGATTTCGAGGTTCGTCAGGACGAGCAGGGCGCGCAGGAGGCGGGTGGCGCGGGCGGGATCGGTGCGGAGCTTGGTGAGGATCCGCCAGTTTTTGAGGTGGGCGAAGCCGTGCTCGACCGGTGCCCGTCCGACGGCGAGGACGCGGTTGGCTTCCTTCTCGCCTCGAGTGAGCTTGTGGGTACGAGTAGCGATGTAGCCGGTGACGATCACGGGGTCGAGGATGTCGTTGTCCAGGCCGCGGAGCCGAGGTCGGCCAGCGCTCCGAGGCCGGAGGCGCGCAGGTGGGCAAGGATGTGGTCGTGGCGGGCGGCGGTGTTGTAGTGGGTGCGGCCGGGCCGGGCGGCGGATATCCAGATCAGGCGGCCGATCTCATCGGTCAGGGCGAGGAAGTGCAGGCCGTGGCTGCGGTGCTTGCCGGAGTAGTTCCGCCGGTCGGCCTTGCCGGTGCGACGCTGGGTGCGGATGAGAGTGCCGTCGATCAGGACCACCTCCCCACCCTGCTTGACGACCTCCTTCAGGGCACGGTCCAGGCGCGGAGCCTGGGCGGCGAGTAGTCCGATCAGCTCGTCGCGCCAGCGGCGGACGGTGGACTCGGACACGTTGTTGCCGCAGGCCATGTCGGCCAGGCGCTGGTCGTGGCGCAGCACGGCCAGGACGATCACCGCGATCTTCCCCGGCGGCAGGAGGCGCCATCGGGACCGAATCGTCTTCAGGTGACGCCGCAGTAGACCGGCGAGGTGGTTGACGGTGCGCGTGGACAGAGGCAGGCGGCACCGGTAGGTAAGCGGGCAGGTGTCCTCGGCAAACTCTTTGGTATTCGTCACACAATTCCAACGGCCGCCGGGGGCAACCCGGTTACGCCCGCGCCGAGCCACTCCGCCTGACGGTGCTCCTGATCACAGGCGGGTGGTGAACCGACCGTCGGGCAGCTTCCGCAGCCAGCCGCGGTCGACAAGCCTGACCAGCTTGCTGCGCAGCGGTTCCAGCTTGGACCGTACGCTGACGTCCACTCCCACTACCTCGCCGACCTCGCGGGCCATGACCGGTCCGGCGGCCTGCCGCACGGCGGCGATGATGCGCTGGTAGTCCCACGGGAGCGAGTCTTCCTCCACGCCCGGTTCGCGGTGTGCGGGATCAGCATGACCGCCCGGCCGCCTACCTGCCCGGGCACCGGCCCGACGGAGGCTCGCTCCTCGGCGAGCTGCCCGGTCATGCGTTCCAGGACCCGTTCGGCGACAGCGAGTTCGTCCCGCTCGGCCCGCACGTCCGCCGGCTGTTTGGCCAACTGCTCTTCGAGTTCGTCCAGTTCCGCGCGCCGCGCGGTGATCCGGTCCAGCAGCTCGGGATCCAACATGTACCGGATCGTAGGAGGCAGCCGAGGCGTAGCGAGCAGGAATCGGACAGTTCAGCTACCTGAGCAGGAGCGAACCGCATCGTGCCAGGCACCGGGACTGCGGCGGTGGTTGTTGTGCCCTGCAGCAAGTACGTGCCGCAGTTCGGCAAGGTATTGGGTGTTCATGGGAAGACTTGGCTGGTCGAGGAGGGCCAGAGCGGCGGTCGATTCCAGGTCACCGTAAACGTCGTGGAAGCTCGCCCGAAGACCGAGGAAGAGAGCAGAGTGCAGGGCGGGAAGCCGTGCGGCGGTGCGGTATGTCCGCTCCTTCACCGTCCAGCGCACCGGGCCCGAACACTCCAGAACCCGACGGGCCCGGCGGAGGAGGGCTTGCGATCGCTCGGCCACTACTCGGTCGATGTCCTTTCCAAGGACCTCGGCGAAAGCCGTCGCGGAAGCGGTGTGGTCCTCGAACCAGTCCACCCACAGCGAGTAGGTAACGGCCTCGACGTCCCGGTCCGCCTCCAGCCGCTGACGATAGCCGCCCCACAGCACGTCGGCCGGCAAGAGGCCCTCCCCGCTCCCGTCCGCGAATCGGATCTCGCAGGCGACCCAGTAATCGTCGAGGAGATCCAGCAGCCCGAAGGCCAACCGCACCTGGTCGGCTGTACTCAGGTCCTCGGCGAACACATTCCCGGCCCAAGAATGTGCCACTTGGTTGGCGGTGAGCAGCACGTCCGGCTTCTCGTCGCTCACCCACCCGTCGCGTACCTGGTGGATGCCCTGATCAGCCAGCCAACGCCGTGCCGCCTCCATGCCTTGCGTATCCATCCGGGCAGTATGACAAGCCTCGCGAGATCCCAATGAAACAGCCGAACGCCATCGGCAGAACCGGCATGGAGCCGCGAATCACCCCTTGGCGGACGATCTTCCCCGCAGACTCCCGCCTACGAGCAGGGTGAGCACCCTGGGCACGAGTCACGCCAGTCCTTTGACCTGCGACTTCAAGTTGGCGGAGGCCCACTGACATTTCCGTCAGCCACGTTCAGCTTGCTGGGCGACGCTCAGCGGGCGGCCAGCACCAGCGCCAGTCCGATCAGCGCGGGAACAGTCTGCACGAAGACGATCTTTCGGCTGGCCGTGGCGCCACCGTACGCACCGGCCACAACCACGCACAACAGGAAGAACACCTTCGCCTGGAAACCCACCGGATCGGATGCCACCGCACCCCACACCAGACCGGCGGCGAGGAAGCCGTTGTACAGCCCTTGATTGGCCGCGAGTGCCTTCGTCCCGAAGGCGAACTCGGCACTGGTCCCGAAGGCTGCCCGGGCCCTGGGGCCGGTCCACAGGAACATCTCCAGGACCAGGATGTAGACGTGCAGAGCAGCGATGAGCAGTACCACGACGGTTGCGATGATCGACATGAGTAACAGGATCACACGACATTCCCGCACTGAGCTCGGCGCCCGTCATGTCTTTACGCAGCGCACCCCTCCCAATTGCCCCCAAGATCGTTAATTCCAGTCAGCTTCAGGTGTTCACGCAACAGGTCCAGCAGCGACGTCCGGTTGCCAGTGTCCCTGTGCGGTCGGCCCAGGACGCGCCTCCTTCCCTTCTCGAAACCGCTGCCGCCCACCTCACCGGTTCCGGACCTGTTCCAGCGGGACTTCACCGCCACCGAGCCGGGACGGAAATACATGGGCGACATCACACCTATCTCCCCTTGGAAAACGGGGAGTTCCTCTATCTCGCGACCGTGTTGGACTGCTTCAGCCGCAAGGTCGTCGGCTGGTCCATCGCCGACCACATGCGCACCGATCTGG
>NZ_JBEPBI010000280.1:0-9471 GCF_040299045.1 Streptomyces sp. NPDC001027 | reverse complement strand
CCAGCTCTCCCTGCACTACGGCGCCGACGACCTCGGCTCGATCATGCTGGAGGAGAACGTCGTCTCCTCGGCCGGCGCCAAGCACCGCTCCAACCTGCTCGAACTGATCCATCTCATCCGGTCGTCCGGCCGTGTCCCGGCCCAGCGCGCCACGACGTACGAGCACCTCGTCGTGCACGACGACCCGGCGAACGACCCGGTCGACGAGCGCGTCGTCTCCCACGTCTCGTCCACGGCGATCGAGGGCGGCACGGCCCACCCCGAGCTGAAGCTCATCGCCGCCACCTGAGCCGCCGGGCCGGGCGTTCGGGGCGCGGGCATCCGGCCCGGGACGCCCGCCCTCGTGACTCGCCCCGCCCCACCCCTGCACACGAGGACGGAGAACCCCATGGCGGGTGCCATTCACGCCACGGGTCTGGTCAAGACCTTCGGCGAGACCCGGGCCCTGGACGGAGTGGACCTTGACGTGCCGGAAGGCAGCGTCCTGGGACTGCTCGGCCCCAACGGAGCGGGCAAGACCACGACGGTGCGCGTGCTCGCCACCCTGCTGCGGCCCGACGCGGGCACCGCCGTCGTGGCGGGTCACGACGTGGTCCGCCACCCCGACCGGGTTCGGCTGTGCATCGGCCTCTCGGGCCAGTTCGCCGCCGTCGACGACCGGCTCACCGGCCGGGAGAACCTGCGGATGATCGGTGAGCTGTACGGGCTTCGCACCCGGGCCGCCCGCCTGCGCGCGGACGAGCTGCTGGACCGGTTCGACCTGACCGGGGCCGCCGACCGGATGTCCAGCACGTATTCGGGCGGCATGCAGCGACGCCTGGACCTGGCCTGCGCGCTCGTCGTGCGCCCTTCGGTGATGTTCCTCGACGAGCCGTCGACGGGCCTCGACCCGACCAGCCGGCTGATGCTGTGGGACGCCATCGAGGGCCTCGTGTCGCAGGGCACCACACTCCTGCTCACCACGCAGTACCTCGAGGAGGCCGACCGTCTGGCGCGGGACATCGCGGTCGTCGACCACGGACGGATCATCGCCCGTGGCACGCCGCGCGAACTGAAGGCGCAGGCAGGCGGCCAGCGGGTCGAGGCGGTCGTCTCCCAGCGCGAGCAACTCGACTCCGCGGCCGCCCTGCTGGCCCGGTACGGCACCCGCGCACCGGACGTCGACGGTCCCCGCGGCATGGTCTCGGTTCCCGTCGACGGCGGGGTGCGGCTGGTGGCCCAGGTGATCTCCGCCCTGGACGCGGAGGGCATCGAGGTCACCGACATCGGACTGCGCCGCCCCACGCTCGACGAGGTCTTCCTCGCCCTCACCGAGGCCGCCCCGCGGGACACATCGCGCATGGCGGTCGGCGCCGGCGCGGCGAACGAGAAGGAGTGATGAACGTGTCGGCCACGGCATCGTCCGTACCCGAGCTGAGGCCCGGATCGGCCGCCAAATCGCTGCGCGACGTACTCGTCGTGACGAGGCGCAACGTGATCCGGACGATCCGCATTCCCGAGGTGGTCATCCTCAGTCTGGTGCAGCCGATCGTCTTCGTGCTGCTCTTCGCCTACATCTTCGCCGGGTCGTTCAGTCTGCCCGGCGCGGCGAATCCCGCCGCGTACCGCGAGTACATGATGCCCGGGTTCTTCGCGCAGACGATCGCCTTCGCGACCGCCGGCAACAGCAGCGTCAGCATGGCCAACGACATGCAGAGCGGCATGGTCGACCGGTTCCGCTCCCTGCCGATGGCGCGGGGGGCGCTGCTCACCGGCCGCACGCTCGCGGATCTCGTCCAGAACGTCATGGTCATGACGGTGATGGTGCTGTGCGCGCTGCTGGTCGGCTGGCGCATCCATCACGGGGCGCTGCGAGCCGCCGCCGCCTTCGCTCTGCTGCTGCTCATGGGGTACGCGCTGTCGTGGGTGGGCGTCGTCATCGGCATGTCGGTGCGCGCCCCGGAGGCGGCGGCCACCAGCAACTTCCTGTGGCTGTTCCCGCTGACCTTCCTCTCCAACGCGTTCGTGGCGCCGTCCACGCTCCCGACGGTGCTGCGCTGGGCTGCCGAGTGGAATCCCCTGAGCGCCACGGTGCAGGCGACCCGGCAGCTGTTCGGCAACCCGGGGCTCGCGGCCACGGGCGCCTGGCCCGCTCAGCATCCCGTTCTGGTGTCGTTGTGCTGGTCGGTGCTGATCGCGGTGGTGGGCCGGACGCTGGCGGTGCGCCGCTACCGTTCGGCCGGCACGTGAGGGGGAAGTCGTGACCGCGGACGCCACGTTCCGGGCGGACCTCGTCCGCCCGGTGCACGAACTGCTCGCCGGGCACGCTGCCCGGCAGCCCGACCGGATCGCGCTCGAGGACGCCGGTCGTGCGGTGACCTGGGCCGAACTGGACCGGCGCACCGCCCGGGCGGCCGGTCATCTGGTGGGGCTGGGCCTGACGCGCGGCGCGTCGGCGGTGATCTACCTGCCCAACCGGGTGGAGGCGGTGGAGAGTCGCCTCGCCGTCACCCGGGCGAGCGCCGTCGGCGTGCCGCTCGACCCGCAGTCCACCGACGCGGAACTGGCGTACCTGCTGGACGACTGCGCGGCGCGGCTGGTCATCACCGGCTCGGCGCAGCTGCCCCAGCTGCGCCGCGTGCTGGCGGACCGGCCGGACGTCGTCGTGGTCCTCGTGGGACGGGACTCCGAGCCGGGGTTCACGGAGACGGCCGACGACGAACTGCCGCGCTGGGAGGAACTGGCGTCGACGTGGTCACTGCGCGATCCGCCCCGCGACGACCTGGGCCTGGACGAGCCGGCCTGGGTGCTGTACCCGCCCGGGACGACCGGCCGTCCCCTCGGGGTCGTGTCCACGCAGAGGACGTCGCTGTGGACGACGGCCGCCTGCGACGCACCGCTGCTGGGTCTGTCCCCACAGGACCGGGTCGTGTGGCCGCTGCCGCTCTTCCACGCGGCGGCGCGCACCGTGTGCGTGCTCGGCGTCGTGGCGGTCGGCGCCACGCTCTGCGTCACGGACGGTGCGGCCGCCGACGAGGTGCTGCGTCGAGCCCTTGCCGAGGACGCCGCCTTCCTGGTGGGCGTGCCGGCGATGTACCGCCGGATGGTGGAGCTCGCCCGGTCCGGTGAGGCCGGCGTTCCCCGGCCGAGGGTGTGCGTGGTGGCGGGCCCGCCGTGTCCGGCGTCCCTGCACGAGGCGTTCCGCTCCGCGTTCGGCATCGCCCTGCTGGACGGCTACGGCTCGACGGAGACGGGCGGCGCGATCACCACGAACCTGCCGCAGGGCCCGTACCTGCCCGGCTCCTGCGGTGTGCCGCTGCCCGGACTGACGCTACGCCTCATGGACCCGCGCACCGGCGACGAGGTGGAGCGAGGCGCCGAAGGCGAGGTGTGGGTGTCCAGCCCGGCGCTGACGCCCGGCTATCACCGGCAGCCGGAGGCAACCGCGAGGGTGCTGTCCGGGGGCTGGTACCGCACCGGTGACCTGGCCCGCCAGGACGCGGACGGATGTCTGACGCTCACCGGCCGGCTCGAGGAGCTGATCGTCCGGGGCGGGGAGCACGTCCGTCCGCGCGAGGTGGAGGAGGCGCTCGTGCTGGCGCCGGGGGTCGCGGACGCGGCCGTCGCGGGCGTCGCCCACGGGACGCTCGGCGAGGTGCCGGTCGCCTACGTGGTGCCGGCGGCCGGGGGGCTCGACGTGGAGGCGGTGCTGTCCGCCTGCCGACGGAGGCTGTCCGTGGTCGAGCTCCCTGAGGAGATCCACGAGGTCGCCGAGGTTCCTCGCGACCCGGTCGGGAAGATCGCCCGCGGACTGCTGGCGGCGCTTCCGACGCGGCCGCTGTGGCGGCGGTCCGGGAAGCGGTCCCCGGAAGCGCTCTGCTCTTCCGGCGCCGTCGAGCTGGGACTGGACGACGCGGGCCATCCCCTGCTCCCGGCAGTGGTCGAACTGCCCGGGCGCGACGAACTGGTGTGCACGGGCCGGATCACCGCGTCCGGTGGCGACCCCACGCTGTCGCAACGCGTGGACGGAGCAGCGGTGTTCGCCGGAGCGGCCCTGCTGGACCTGGTGCTGCACGCGGCGGGCCGCGCCGGCTGCGCCCGGGCGCTGGACGTGGCGGCGGACGAGCCGCTGGTGCTGCCGCACGAGGGCGGCGTGCAACTTCGGGTGACGGTCGGTGCGCCGGAGGCCGACGGCATCAGACGGGTGACGGTTCACGGGCGGCCGGACACAGGCGCCTCACGCAGACCGTGGACCCGGTACGCGACGGCGACGGTGGCCCCGGCCTCCCCCGCGGAAGCCGACGTGAGACGGTCCGTGTGGCCTCCGCAGGACGCCCGCCCGGTCATCGGGGACCGCGAAGCCGACCGGCCGGACTCCGCGCGGACTCCCCGCGCCGTGTGGCGGCGCGGGGACGAGGTCTTCGTCGAGGCGGCGCTGCCCGACTGGGTGACGGGTCAGGACGGTCACGCGCTCCATCCGGTGCTGTTGGACGCGGCGCTGACCGGCGCCGTGCACCTGGCCCGGGAGGCGGCTCCGCACGGCGCGAAGCCGGTTGCGGTGCGCTGGCGTGACGTGTCCCTGTACGCCGGCGGCGCGTCCTTGCTGCGGGTGCGGCTGCGGCCGACGACCGACGGCTCCTGGGAGCTGGAGGCGGCCGACGGCACCGGGGACCGGGTGCTGACCGCGCGCTCGGTGACCTGTGCGCCGCTGCGGGGCGACGCCGTACGAGCCGCGTCGGCGACACAGCAGGACGCCCTGCTCGACCACTGCTGGGAGCCGTACGCACTGCCCTCGGTCGGCGGCGCGCCCGCGACGGTGGGCGGTCCCCGGCCCTGACGCGCCGCGAGTCCGCGGCCGGTGCAGCCCGGTTCGTCGTCGTGGCCCGGTTCGTCGTCGCCCGGTTCGTCGTCGCCCGGGACGCGGTCGTCACGGCGACGGGCGAATGCCGGCCGTGGACGCGGCGGCCGTCCGGGGCTCGTGGGCGCCGCGCAGGACCGGGCCCTGGGGCGCTTCCTCCCCCCTCGTCATCGACGCCGTGAGACTTCCTGACTCCGCCCGGCCGGCGGCCGGCGCCGCGTCTTCGCGGTGGCGGGGTCCGCCGGCCGCGTTCGGCGTCCTCGCACCGCTGCCACCGGCCGCCCTCGACGCATCGAGGACGAGCGCGGTGGCAGAAGCACGTCATACCGCCCAGGCGGGAAGATCGACGAGGGTCACGACAGCGGCCGTGCACATCCAGCCCGGGCCCTGGGAGATCAGCAGTACGTGGTCGCCGGGAGCCACCTCGCGCGTACGGACCAGATGCTCCAGGGTGATGAAGACGTCGGCGCCGCCCACATGCCCGATGCCCTTGCCGAAGTCCCACGTGGAGCGTTCCATGGGCAGGCCGAGCGGCATCATGACCGAGTACTGGATCATCCGGCCGTCGATGTTGATCGGTACGACCTTGGCGATGTCGTCGGCATTGAGGTCGGCGTCGATGAGTGCTCGGCGGATGACGCCGAGATTGAAGACAGTCAGTTTCTCGAGGGTCTCGGAGAGCGGGGTCTCGGTCTCGCTGTAGCGAGTGGCCCGTTCAGCCATGTCCCCGTCGCTCTCCCGGCCTTCGTCCGCCAGCAGCGAGCCGTCGCCACGATGCCACCGTTCGAGCTCGGGCAGGATGCCCGCGCTGAGCGACCTGATCTGCGCGAAGCCCTCGTCCGCGCTGAGCAGGACTGCGGCCCCGCCGTCGGAGAGGAAGTACGCCTGGCCGATTCCCGTGTAGCGGTCCGAGCCCGTGGCGGTGAAGTTCTCACCGGATGTGAGGAGCACGGTCTCCGCCTGAGCGGCGCCCGTCATCTGCCCGACCGCCACCTCCAGCGCGCCCAGCATGCCGTTGCAGCCCTGGCGCAGGTACAGCGACGAGACCGGCTCCACCTCCAGTTCGCGCAGGACGTATCCGGGTGCGTAGGACCCGGGCGGGCCCTGGTAGTACACCCCGCTGTGCACGTGGTGCGTGATGTCCTCCCGTTGCAGCTTCGACCGGTCCATGGCGACGCGCGCGGCGGAGATCGCGAGTTCCACGGCCGGGACGTCGTGCGCCAGATGGGTGCCGGTCAGCCCGTTCGCGTCCACGAGTTCCTGGCTGATCAGTCCCTTGGACACGGCCCGCCCGACGGGCTCGAACTCGTGCAGCGTGACACCGAGCGAGTCGATGAACACATGGTCAATTCTCATCCGAGGGCCTTTCCGTTCCATTGAGGTGTGAGGGCGCGGAGGCGAGGATCCGCTCGATCAGGTGCTCCGCGAGGTCCGTCGGGGTGTCGAACTCGAACGCCACCCGCGTCGGCAGCCTCAGCCCGGTCGCCTCGACGAGTGCCGTGCGCAGCTGCAGAGCGGTGAGCGAGTCGAATCCGAGGTTCCTCAGCCGGGCGTCCGCGGCCACGCTGTCCGGTGCTGCGTGGCCGAGGACGGCAGCGGCCCGGTCCCGCACGAGGTCGGTCACCGCCGTCTCCCGCTCCGCCCTGCTCATCGCCGCCAGCCGGTGTCGCAGGTCCGTCTGCTCCGCCGGGGTGGACCGGGCCGTGCGGCGGGCGCCGACGGACACCAGCGTCCGTAGGACGGAGGCCACCTCGCCGGTCTCCGCGTCGCCGGTGAGTCCGCCGAAGTCCAGCCGGGACGCGATCACGAGGCCGCGGCCGGCCGCCCAAGCCGCGTCGAAGAGCCCGAGCCCCTGCTGCTCGACGAGCGGGTGCGTGCCGCGCAGCGCCACCGGGCGCCGGTCCTTCCCGGGCGGCCCCGGCCGACTGCTCGCACCGGCCCACGGACCCCATGCGATCGAGGTGGCGGCGACGCCGCGGGACCGCAGGTGGTGGGCGAACGCGTCGAGGAAGGTGCTCGCGGCGGCCTGGTCGGCCTGTCCCGCAGCGCCCAGGACGCCGGCGACCGAGGAGAACAGCACGAACTGCCCCACCCCTGCGTCGCGGACCACTTCGTACAGGTTCACGACCGCGTCCGCCTTGGGGCGCAGCACCTCGCTCAGGCGCTCCGCCGTCAGGGACGGGAGACCGGCGCCGTCCGCCGCGCCGGCCGTGTGCACCACGGCGGCGATCCGCCGGTCCGCGAGCAGGGCGGCCAGGGCTTCGGGGTCCGCCACGTCGCAGGCAGCCACCTGGACCCGGGCCCCAAGCTCCGTCAGTTCGGCTTCCAGGACCGCCGCCTCGGGCGCGTCCGAGCCCTGACGGCTCGTCAACAGCAGTTCCCGCACGCCGTGTTCGGTGACGAGGTGGCGGGCCACGACCGAGCCCAGCATGCCCGTCCCGCCGGTGACCAGCACCGTGCCGTCCGGGCCGACGTCCAGTCCCGGGAGAGCGCTGCCCGGTGCGAGACGGGCCAACCGCGGGACCCGTGCCGTCCTCCCGCGCAGCGCCCACTGCGGTTCCGTGGAGGACGCCACGCGATCCAGGGAGCGCCAGGTGGGCTTGGCGAGGTCCGTGTCCACGAGCACGAAGCGGTCCGGGTATGCGGTCTGCGCGCTGCGGATCAGACCCCAGACGCCGGCCGCCGCGAGGTCGAGCGGTGACGTGTCGTCGGGCCCGGCCACCGCGGGGACCGCGCCGTGGGTGAGGAACACCAGCCGGGATCCGTCGAAGGCCGGGGTGCCCACCCACGCCCGGGCTGTCTCCAGGGCACGGGTCGTCGTGGCGTGGACGGCGTCCACCAGTTCCCGCCCGGCCGGCTCGCCATGCTGCTCCAGGAAGGGGACCACGACGACGTCGGGGACGTCTCGGCCCCCCTCCACGGCGGCCGCCAGCGCCGTCAGGTCCGGGTACGTCTCCGCGTAGCGTCCCGCGGTCATCAGCGAGGACCGCATGCGCACGGGATCCTCGCCCACGATGGCCCAAGTGCCGTCGGCGTCGGCGGTGTTCGCCCGGACGTCCACGGCGGTCCACTCGATGCCGAACAGGCTGTCCTGCTGCGCCACGTCCGAGGCTCTGAGCTCCTCGCGCACGACGGGCCCGAGCCGCAGGGCCGGTACCGACAGCACAGGGGATCCGGTGGCGTCGGCAGCGGCCAGCGACACCGAGCCGTCCGGCCCCGGGGAGACCCGGGCGCGCAGGACGGATGCGCCGGACGCGTGCAGCGACACCTCTCCCCAGGCTTGTACCCGCAAGGACGCGGCGGCGACCTCGGGTGCGACGCCCTTCAAGCCCGCAAGGCTGAGCAGGGCCTGTGCCGGCGCCGGGTGGAGCCCGAACCTCCGGGCCTCCTCCCGCAGTCGGTCCGGGACGAGGATCTCCGCGAACACCTCGCTGTCCCGTCGCCACACGCGCCGCACGGCGGAGTGCAGGGCGGGGTACTCCAGGCGCAGCTCGGGTTCGGGCACCGGGAGGGCGTCCGCGGGCGGCCAGGCCTCGAGATCCCAGTCCGGCACGGCCGCTGCCGCGACCAGCTCACCCGTCGCGTGGCAGGTCCAGGGCAACCCCAGGACGTCGTCGCCGCGCCGGGAGTGCACGGAGACCGTGCGTACGCCGGGCTCCTCGCCCGCGCCGACCGTGACGCGGACCTGAACGGCGCCGGAACCCGGCATCACGAACGGCGCCTGCGCGGTCAGGGCGCGCAGCCGGCCCCTGCCCAACCGCCCACCGGCCGCGAGCGCCAACTCCGCGGCGAGCCAGTCCGGTTCCCGCTCCGCGCCATGGGCCTGCTCATCCGGCGACCACGCGGGCATGCCCGCCGAAAGCCGGCCGGTGAACACCACGGTCTCGGTACCGGGCAGTTCCACGGCCGCACCCAGCAGGGGGTGCGAGGCGGGAACCGCGCCCAGACCGGACGCACCGCGAGAGGCTCCTGTCGGTGTGGTGAGCCAGTGGCGGGTTCCCTGGAAGGGGTAGGTCGGCAGGTCCGGGTGGATGGGTGTCGGGGGCGAGGTCGGGGCCGGGTGGAGGGTGACGCCTTGCGTCCATGCGGTGCTGAGGGCGTGGGTCCAGTCGTGGGCGTCGCCCTGATCACGGTGGAGTGTGGCGAGGACGGCGGGCTGTTCGGTGAGGTCGTCGAGGGCGTCGAGGGTTTCCTGGGTCGGGAGGGTGAGGTCGGGGTGGGGGCTGACCTCGATGAAGGCGGTGACGCCGGTGTGGGCCAGTGCGCGGGTGGCGGCCTGGTAGTCGACGGTGTGGCGCAGGTTGCGATACCAGTACTCGGCGTCGAGTTCGGCCCCGTCGACGGGACCGCCGGTCAGCGAGGAGTAGAAGGGCAGGTCGCCGCTGCGCGGCGCGATGGGCGCGAGCGCGTCGAGGACCTGATCCCTGATCGCTTCGGCGTGGACGGAGTGGGGGGCGTGGTCGATGGGGATGCGTCGGTGGCGTACGTGGTGCCGCTCGCACCAGGCGGCGAGTTCGTCGAGTGCTTCTGCGGGGCCGCAGAGGACGGTGTTGGCGGGGCTGTTGACCGCCCCGACGTCCAGTCCGAGGTCGGCGGCGATCGTCTCGGCCCGCTCCCGCGGCACGGCCAGGGAG